>NYTP01000114.1 GCA_002683575.1 Bermanella sp. | reverse complement strand
TCTACTGGATCAACAGGGTCTACTGGATCAACAGGGTCTACTGGATCAACAGGGTCTACCGGATCAACAGGATCTACTGGATCTACTGGATCTACTGGATCAACAGGATCTAACGGATCAACTGGCTCAGGTTTCTTTTCGTTTTCATTAAATTCTAGGTTTTCGCCTAGGTTCGGGTAGGCCAATGCAATATCGGTATAAACACGGCCTTGGCGAGCCTGTAATACCGGCTTACGGGTATTGTTGCTTTCATCAAAAATCCAAATACCGTATCGAGCAGAAACGTCATCTAGGTTATCGTTACTCCCACAAAAACGGTACGCACCATCTACGTATTTCATGCACTGAGACCAGCTCACCAGCATACGATCGGTACCATCACGGTATGGCCAGAAAGAGCTGCTCCAGCCCGCTGTATCGACCTTGTTATCCAGTAACTGAATCGCTTGACCGGTTAATGCCGTGGCGTTTAAGAATTCATATACAGCACCGGAATCTTCATCTGCTTTAGGACCAACCAGCTTGACCACTTGACCACCCAATAGAGGGTTTTGCTTATTTTTAATAATGGTGTACAGGTGACCATCACCGCCTTGAATCACATCAGCCAATTCAATATTGTTAAAGTCGGCAGGGGCATTATTGATATACAACTCTTTAAATAACGCCTTAGTGTTATCACCATTCGGGGCAATGCGCAGTAAATTAGTAAGATCAGGTGTGCCACTTGTCAGGTTAGATGTGTTTGCGCCATCATTTGTACGCATAACAACCATGTAACCATCTTTCAGGGTAGTCGCTCGAAGCTGGCCACCTTGTTGAGTGGGCACCTGGTTTATCTGCTCGCCATTGCGAGCCATGCTGTAAAGCGCACTGCTTTGTATGTTTGAATCGCGGTCACTAGAGAAAACAATCTGACCGTCGTTGGTATAGGTTGGGTTGGTATCGTTACCTGAGTTAGCTTGAGCAGAATCGGCGATGATGCGGCGCACGGTTTCTGCTTCGAAATCGTATTCGTAAAGGTTCCAAGAATCACCTTGTGCATTACTGCGAGCACTGAACACAAGAAATTGGCCGTCGCTGGAGATATTTAAATCTTTAACATCGTATTCAACGCCTGCAAAGTACTGCGCCATGATCTCAATTTCATTAGCACCACTACTAATACTCTCGCGCACATATAAACGTGCGCCAGGGTTAAAAGCATTAGACTTATTCAGCAACAAGGCCTGCTCTTGTGATTGCAGATCACGAGACACATAAGCAAACGGTGTCGAAGAAGCAATGGCTGCTTCTTGACCAGTTTCATCACCCACTTGTAGCTCTTCACCACACGCGGAAAGCAAACTGGCAATGGCCAGCGGCATAACTATTTTTTTCTGTACAAAACTCAAGTACGACATGAGTTCACTCCCCAATCATCATGGCCCAAGTCTGGCACTTGTTGGGTTACAGAAACGGTATACGGTCACAATAATGTTTCTAAGTATTTAGGATTAGATAATAAATGTTACAGAACGTGACGGAGTTCAAATCGAAGGTGTGAATAACGGTCAAAGTGAGTATTCACTAATCACCAAGGATTAATTTTGGCTATTTTTTAATCAGGCTAAAATACAGACAAAACAAATCAAAATAGCGCAATAACAAACGTATAAACTGCGCACTTTTTAAACAAAAGTACGCAGTTTTTTTATTAAGAAGGGAAGAAACTGAAGGTATATTGCACCGCAGTCGGACTCACATCTTCTTTTCCAAAGTTAATGCCACTGATCTTTTGCAGCATTTGTTGCTCTAGTTTTTGGTTGCCCAATTCACTGCTTTTCAGTTTCAATTTCTCAATACTGCCATCGGTTAAAATGACGAATTCAAAAATAAACCGGCCACCTAAATCAGGATTCAAACGTAACGCCTTTGCGTACAAAGAATAAACAGCACCTTTATAACGCTCCAAGGTTCGACGAATACTTTGCATATCACGTTTGCTGTCTTTTTTAGGGTCATAGTGGTATTCGGCAGCATCTGGTAATGGAATATCCATTAATGGACTCTCTATATCTCCTGAAACGTGGCCAGCCATAGCCGCCCCTTTTGCGTTCACCGTAATATCACTGGCTTTTAAACCACCACTACTACTGTTCATGGTACTTTGACCTAAACGAGAACGACTACTTTGCTGCACCTTGCCACTGTCAGAGACATATACATTTTTCTTTTGCATCGTAGAGGCATTCACCGAGTTACGCAGAGCGCTTAACTGCTTAGACAGCGCAGCCATCTTTTGCACACTGGTATCCGCACCGGCCTTGGGCTTCGCGTCTTTTTTCACACTTTGTGTTTTTTGCTCTTTTACCTCAGTTGGTGGTGGCGGCGGTGTTTCAACTACCTTAGGTGGCTCTAGTATGACTTGAGCCACTAACTTTTCTTCCACTTCCTCTTCGGAAAAAAAGCTCGGTAAAATAGACATGACAAACATGAACGCAAAAACAGGAATCACTACCCGCTTAACAAGGCGTTTAAACTTCTCTTGTTGCTCGGCTTGCTCATGCCAAGGCAGCACCATATCCAGAGCGAGATGATCCAAAGACGCACCGCTCATTTGGGATTCATTCATTGTGGCAACACTCATGGCTGCCCTCCACTAGCAATGGGGCTACCAATCACCTGGTTAACAGCCAAAGCAATATCACGGAAGTTTTCCTGGCTGCACGTAGCCATAACCCCTTTAAGAATTAAATACGGCACTTCTTGATCACCCATAATGGTGACAGAACGCCCGTTTTTCTTTTCAAAATCGGTCAACTCCCCTTTCTCAGACGCTCGCTGCTTCAACACCGCCGCCAATGCATCAATGGCTTTACCCTCTGCTGCTGCCACCGTTTTAACATCCACCACGTCTTCATCACCAATACTGATGTACTCGTCACCAATGGTAATTAGTAAATCATTTTGGAATGAACCTGTGGCTTGTGAATCTGGCAGCGTAATAAATACGGCCTTTTCTATTTCTTGACTGTCACCGCTGTTCATCAACAGAAAGAATACTAAGATGGTAAAAATATCCATCAAAGAGACCAGGTTTAAACCAGCCGCTTTCTTTTGTGAGTTGCGTCGATCTAATACGGTACCTTGAAATGCCATACCGCCTCCTACTTCTTACCAGCATCGCCAAGGGAGATTTGTGGGAACAATTCAACCTCAGCTAAGCTAGCAGCCACAACGGTCTGGTAAGATTTCACCGTATCCATTGTGGAAATCAATGTTTGATACTCCAAGTCACTGGATGACAAAATAAGAGCATCTTTTTTGTCACTTACTTTGTTTTTAATTTCTTTTAAAACCAAAGCCAATGTTTGAAAGTCTTGCTGCTTGTTATCAAGCAGTGGAATTTTCTTTACTAATGACCCGGTTGGAAAAAACACTTCAATACCCGATTTACGCACTACCACTTCAAGCTGTGATTGCTCTAACGATGTTGCACTCGAGCCACCTGACAATTCAGGTAGGTTTATTTCCATCACGGTAATCTTAGTAAACGTCATACTCATCAACAGCACAGGCACCAGTACAATCATCAAATTCATGAAGCTGGTTACGTCGATGTCGGCGTCGTCTGTACCTTGACGTTTAATTTTAAAACTCATGATTCAACCCCAGTAAACGTGGATTATTTATCCTTAGGTAAACCGGCTTGAATCGCACGATTAAGCGTCATTACATTTAAAAATTTCACACCTGCCATTTCAATACTGCCAATGATCGCATTGGTTTTATTGGTTAATAGAGCATGGCTAATCAATAACGGAATTGCAGCGATCAAACCAAACGCGGTGGTGTTCATCGCAACCGAAATAGACAGTGACAATAACTTTGATTTCTCAGCAGGGTCGGCATTGGCCACCGCGGTAAATGCGGCAATCAGACCAATGATGGTACCTAGTAGCCCCAGTAGCGTGGCAACGTTAGCTAATACGGCTAAATAACCTGTGCGCTGCTCTAAACGAGGCACGGCTTCCATCATGCCTTCGCTCATGGCTTGCTCAACATCAGCGCGCTGCTTGGTTACTTTCATCATATCTAAACCACAACCGATCATACGGGACACTGGCGCATCGTTATCTCGTGTAAACAAGGTCATCTTGTCATGATCATCGGTGCGTAATAATGGTAAGAAATCATCAAACGCTTTTAAGTTACGGCTTTTTTCTGAGTTAAGAAAACGCCAGCGTTCAACGGTGATGGCCACACCGATGGCCAGAACCAAGGCAATGGGATAAATAAATAACCCACCATCTTGAAAGAATTTTGCAATTGATGAAAAAAAGTCCATAGCTTTTTACCTGTAAAATGTCACTGTTCGGTTATGTTTTGACGGCCAAGCCGTCTAAATCAATCTGTTTTTAATTCGTTTTAACTGGTTAAAACTAATTACCTTCTAAATTCATTTCGTCATAAATGCGCATAGAGCGCAGCATGACATCTCGGTCAACGGTATCAATGCTCTTTTCGTATTTATCTTCTTCTTTACGATATAAGTTCTCAGTGCTACCGGGACCTTGCCAGGACATGAAATAACTCACTGCTGGCTGCTCTTTGTCACCGATGAACTGACTCTCCAGTTTAATCGGCTCATCAGCATAGCTATTCAAGGCAAACATTAAGCTTAAAAAACACAGTTGCTTTTTCATGATTTAATCCTCTGCGCTGCTCATTAGCGTGCTTGGATTAGCCGTTTGCTTTGGGTCTACAAAACTCTTTTCAATGCCGGTACGGCTTTGAATTTCGTTATACCAAGCAATGGCTGTTTGATCACTGTAATCATCCAGGAATAAGTACGCTTCTATATGCTGCTGTGCTTTTTTAGGCTGATTTAAATACACGTCATACAACACACCCAGATTCATATGGGCTTCTGGACAGTCTTTCCAAATACTAAGCACCAATGCCAATGTATTTTGTGCCACAGCAAACTCACCCATCATGCGCTGCGCTTTAGCTAAAGCAATATAGGCATTAATGTTATCCGGTGTGATTTTAATTGCCTGCTTGTAGTGTTCTTGAGCTTGCTTAAACTGTTTTTCTTCCACTGCAATATTGCCCAGCAACACCCAAGGGCCCGATAGGGACGTATCCTTTTGTGTGATCACCCCTAACTTTTGCTTGGCCGTTTTATTGTCATTTTGGCGCATGGCTTTTTTAGCTTCAATAAACAACAAGACAGAGCCTTTATCTATCTTACCTTTAAGATCCAGATACGGATTTTCCATTGGCTCATACGCAATAGCCTTACCTTGCTCATCGTAGGTTTGTTGCGGTAAAAAAGCACTGGTATCTTTCAAATCCACTTGCTGACCCGCCAGTGGTATTTGAACTTTACTGGCACAAGCGGCCAGCAACAGGGTACTGAGCAATACTAATAATGGTTTAACGAATTTCATCACCATACCTCGCTAATTCTTCTTCTTTACCAAAACGTAGTGGCGATAAACGCTTCATTGCGTCGTAGCTCTTTGCGATCCAGTCGTTGTAATGGCCATCCCACCCTAACTCAATATTATTCTGATGAATGTTACCGGCTAGCTGGGCAAACGGCTGCGCTTGCTGTGCAATAATATCTTGATACATGGCCGTATCCTGCGGCGATAAACCTTTTGGCATAGGCGCATTATTTAGCTCACGACTAAAGGTTTCGTATAACTCAGCCATTTTGAAATTCGCTAAGGTCACGAACTCTAAAATGCCATAGGCCGCAGCACTTTCATAACGCACAGTGGCATCTTGCAAGTAACCATTTTTCTTGGTCATGCTTTTATCCAACGGTAAGCGTAAAGAGCGACGATTAAATTCCCAAGCAAAATAGTCCCCATATTTAGCATTTGCCCAAGCACCTAACCACTGGCTTCGCTCAGTACGGTCAGCACCACCGTCCGCATCACCCGCAATTACACGGCGCAGCCAGTATAGGTGACGAGTTTTATCATTGGTTTTTTCATACAGGTCGGCCAGGTGATAACGGGCTTCCATGCGATTATCAAACGGCTTTTCGTATTCATGGGCGTAGTCTTTATAAAACACAATGGCTTTATCAAGGTCACCGATTTTTTCATACAAGCCTGCTGCTATGAATAATGCATCTTGACGAACAACGGGGTCTTTATCGGTTTTATATAATTGGGTATAAGCAAGCGCGGCTTTTTTCCACTGCTCACTCTTCTCATAGGCAAATGCCAATTTGCGAGGAAACTGCGGTGCTAACTCATGCTTCGTAAATTGTGTTTTCAGCTGCTTAAGCTCTTTAATGGCATTAGACCATTGAGACTGCTGCAACATTAATGACACAGCATCGTACTGCGCAATAACACGAATTTTTGATTGAGGCGCCAGTGTCTTCACGCTCAGCAATTCATTAATGGCCAATTGTGGTTTGTCTGCTAGTTTATGCGCCTCTGCTTTTTTGTAGATAGAGGCCGCTATTTGATTACTGATGTCTTTATATTCATCACTTTGCTTAGAGACTTTAAGCTTTGTAAGCAAGATAGTGCGCTGTTTCGTGTAATTATTTTGCGCTAACTGATACGACCCTTTCTGAAAGTATGAGTGAGCCAAAATACCATAGGCCGTTTGTTTTAAACGTGGGTTCAACTGTTTATGTTGAGTAATCAATCCATTTGCCACATCAATGGCACGGTCAAATTGATTCAATGCAAACAGAGCTTGGGCAGCATTAGTTAATACTGCAATGGCACGCTCATCTTTATGAAACACGTTGGCAAACGTCAGCATGCTTTCAACTGACTGTTGACGCCAAGCTTCTTGTTTTTGTTTCGCTGCTTTATTTGCTTCTAGTACTTGTGAATGCTTACGATATGCGATCAAGCTGGCATAGGCCGATTTATTGGCTAGCTTTTTATCTTTATCCACATAGGCAACCGTTGAATATTCATTTGCAGCCAGGTCATATTGCTTATTTTCAAAGTGTGCATCGGCTTTCTTATAACGAAGATCAGCCACTTGCTTATCATTACTAAAGGTTTCAATGTAACGGCCATAGTAATCTGTAGCCTTTAACAATGACGTTTTCGCCAGTTCAGGAAGGTGATCTTCTTTACTGGTTTTGGCTTTTTTAAGTGCTTGCTGACCTTGACTGTGAAAGTGGGCGGCAAGCTCTACATAGTATTCTTTAAGCTGAGCAAAAACTTTGGTTTTTTGCGCGCTATGCTGCGCAATGTAATCTGATTTAGGCCCATAAAGATCCACAAAATCTTGTTTCTCTTTCAACACTAACTTTGGAAAGCCGCCCTTAACATAGGCGCCAATCAACTTACTATGAAACTCACTGGTACGAGCTTGGGTTGGGTTCAGCTTAATATATTCACGGTACGTCGCTGCACTGTCATCATAGCGAGACTTCTCTAAATAAAAATCAGCAAGTTCACTGTATAAACGCCACTGATAAGATTTGCCTTCCATTAAATCAATATCGGCAATGGCTTGAGCACCACCTAGATTAACCAAGGCTAAACTCATGCTGTGCAGCGCATCTTTCACCAAGGGTTTTTCCGTAACCGTTAATTCACGACCATTCATTTCAGCCGTAAGTAAGTTATCCAGCACAAATGCAAAATGATCCAAGGCTTGGTTGTAACTGCCTTGTTTATAAAGGGACCATGCCAACATGTAGTGCGCATTTAACGTCAGCTTGCCGGAATCTTGAATGGTGGTTTCACGATAGGCTTTTTCCGCTTGTGCGTAGCGGTCGCGGCTAAAATAGATATCACCTAAGCGGAAATACGCTTCAGAAACCGCTGGAAAATATGGATGACGATTCACCAAACGCTCCAACATTTGGCGCGCATTATTGGTTTGGCCTTCCATGTCATAGGCTTTTGCCAACTGATATAACACTTCGGCATTATCTGGGCTATTTGGATATTTTTCTAAAATATCCACATAACTGGCAATGGCATTGCGATAATATCCTTGCTTAGGCGCAGCGTTCATATCGGCTTGATTGGCATCCCCCTCAAGCATGTGAACACCGGCAATACGACGCTGAATTTGTTGTTTTAAATAATCATCGTCTACTAAGTCGATTAACTGCTGATATTCGTTGCGCACTTGCTCGTGGTCCAGATTATTAAAATCCAACCCGGCTTCTGTCTCGATGGTATCGCCTTCTAAATCAGCGATGGTGCCCTGAGAGCTGCAAGCAGACAAACTCATGGCCACTGAAAGTGCTACGAGTTTAAACCCCGTATTCAATTGACGTCGTCTCCTCATGGTTGCTCCCCTGTATTTCTCATTCTGTCATCTTCAATATTATTTAACGTTTGATCGTATAAACGCGCTTTTCCTAAACGGGCTTGCGCCCAGTAATAACGCATACGCTCTTCGTGATTGTCTAATTCGGCGTTAACCACGATGCGCATCACCTGCTCTAGCTTATCTATCAAGGCATCGGTCACGGTGAGTTTTTGTTTAATTCGGTTGTGCAATTTTTTGGCCCAGCGCACATTTTCTTCGGATTGGCGATAAGGCTCTTTAATGGATTGTATTTTAGATAATTTATCTTCTAAAAAGGTAAAGCTTTGATCAGTGGACTCCAGCAAAGCCGCAAACCGCTCTTGCTCTTCCACTTCAAGGGTCATGGTGTGCAAACGTAAATCGCTGATTTCATTTTCTAACTGCTCTTGCTGCACCTGTGCTTGTAAAACAAATTCACCAATGCCTTTACTGGTTAAGCCTTGTTGACGGTATTGAATAATCAATTGATGCTCTAAGGCTTGTCGCCCCCAGTAAGAGAGGTTATTACGCAGTGCATATAAATCGCGTAATTCTTTGATCACGCTGTGAAAGGAATTACTGGACATTAGCTCAATCAGAAACGGCGTTAACTTGTTGTAGTCCAAACTGGGTTCACTGCCATACCAGTCGGTTTCGTCCATCATGGCTTCTAGATTCACAACAAACTCTTCAGGTATACGCTGACCCGCAATCACCTTTCTCGCTTTCGCAATGGAATCAACCCCTTGGGAAAATGCTTTTTCAGCCAAAAGATATTGCTTAAGCGCACTGCGACTCGCCCCTTGCTGCTCATATAAGTGGGCCAGTAACACCTTAGCTTCTTGAACTTCTGCAATACTAATAGAGCGACGATCTAATGCTTTTAAAGCAGGCACGGCTTGCGAGAAACGCTTAAGTTTGATGGCCGTCCAACCGTAACTCAGTAGCGCTCGATTACTGTATAAGCCCGTGGTGCGTACATTTTGTAAATACTGCCAAGCCCCTAGTAAATTATTATTTTCTACCTCGATATGAGACAAGGCCTGCTTGGCACGGTCGGCCAACACCGCAAACTCTTCTGCCTTGTGTAACTTGGCATAATCAATCACTTTATTTAAATTACGTTTGCTGTCTTGTATTTGGTTATTTCGCAGTTGCGTAATGGCAAGGTTGAAAATCAAGTAAGGCTCATAGGCGCTGTTCTTGGCCATTTTGGATAGACTGTTTTCCACTGTATCCAAATGCATGTTGCGAATATTAATGAGCGTCGCCAGGTAGTTGAATTCTTCGGCAATCTCATCAGGTACATGCCCTTGAATGCGCTCAAGATTGTTGGCTGCGGCATCCACCTGTCCTTTTTGATAATAAAGCTTGGCTAAGAAGTACCAAGCTTTATTGGCAATGGCGTCATCCACATTACCATTTAACAAGTCATTAAAAATCACTTGAGCATGGTCTGGCAAACCATAAGAAAGGGTCATACCCCCTTGCAGCAAGCGCGCATCATCTGCATTTTCTTGCAGCTCGTTAGTGGCCTTGGCATATTCATAGCCCACCAAGGCTGCAAAATAATTTTGTTGATAGTAATCAAACAAAATCGTGCCGTATTTTAGGTCTTTTACTGTGTTGGCACTGGCAAGCACAGGCAGCAGCAAACACGTTAGAACCAGCAATCGCCTCATGATCATTCTCCTATTTACCATTGCTTAATGGTAAACACTGGCTCTTGCTTGGCGTAATCATCCACTACGGCCAGTTCGATATACTGACTCCCCTTACCTTTTGTGAATTGCAATTGCGTGGCGCGCTTATAAGGTCGGCCATTCGGTCCAAGACCTGTAAAAAAAGCCGCCAGTGTGTGCAGGCCATTATTCAAGTTGGTCATGTGTAAACGCTGAACACCGCCACGGGCCAATGCCTGACGCTGTTTATCGCTATATAAGTGGGTGGCAATCACCTTGCCATCTAGCTTTAATTTGACGCTCTCTAATGAGAAGAATTCTCCGCTGTCCACAGATACAAATACACTGGCCTGAGTACTGGATGGAAACAGGAGTTCCTCCTCCATTAAGCGCAGGTCTTTATTTAAATCGACCACATTGGCTTTTAGTTGCTGAATTTCTTTGGACAGCTCGCTCACTGTCGCCAACGCACGCTTCGCACTTTCTTGCTTAGCCTGTGCTGCAAAGTCAATGGACTGATCTGAGGCTAGGCTGTTGAACGACAAACATGTTAAAACAACAAAGGCCCACTGCATGGTTTTTGACCCAATCATAAATCGCCCTACACCCATAGATATGTTTAAAAAACAGACACTGATTAATACAACACCCACACCCTGATCAACATTTAAACAGCATGAGCACAATCGAAATTAGGGCGGCATTATCCGGTGTTTCGCTTTGAAATTATCGGTACGGGTTCAAATTCTGAGAGGCTGTTACAAATCTTTTTGTAAGAAATTCAAGATTTCTTATGTAAGGGTAATTGTTTTTTTGTAAAAGTGATGCTCATCACACTCCGTAAGTGATCACTATGCAGGATGTTCCCATGAATATGCGTACAATGAGCGCCATTCATTTATCGCTGTTATGAGCTTGGGCCTAGGTCAATTATGTTTCGTTGTTGTATTTACCTCATTAGTTTGGTCTTCAGTGGCCTAAGTTTGGCCGATGCCCCTCCCTCTCCCCGATCTATTTCTGGTGATGCTTTAGACAACAAACACGCGGTGCAATTATCCGTCATTGATACCTACTTAGAGCTGCATACCGGCCCTGGTCGTGGTTACCCTATTTTCCATGTTATGGAGCAAGGAGAAGTAGTGTACGTACATAGTCGTCGTACCAATTGGTTCTATGTAAGTGACCGCCGAAACCGTCAAGGCTGGGTAAAACAGGAAGGTTTGGCGCGCACCCTAGCTCCAACCGGCTTACCCGCCGCGCTACCGAATATTCAACATGGTGATTTTTTGTCTCAACAAGGCCGCGTGGGTTTTAGTCTCGGTCAACAAGACAAAGCCGATACCGCCAGTGTCATGGCTGGTTATCGTCTACTTAGCTTTGCAGGGGTTGAAGTGGAATACGGGCAAATTTTTGGTAAACAAATTGATGGCATTAGCTATGGCGCCAGTTTATTAATTGAGCCGATTAAAAGCTGGTCATTCACCCCCTTTATTTCAAAAGGTTACGGCTGGCAAGAATGGAAGCAAAAGGAAAAGCTTCAGGTGGGCACTCGTAACAATTTTAATAGTAATTACGAATATACCGGGGTCGGTATTAATTACTACATAGGCTACAGCTTTGTGGTGCGCGGTGAGTTTCGTAAAGTTCACCTAACCGGTGATAACGACTCACTAACCAACAACGCATGGCGCTTGGGCTTCAGCAGCTTTTTTTAAATAGAATTTAGGTACCCTTATTATGACGATGCTTCGAATCATTGCCCTACTCTCACTGGGCGTAAGCCCATTTCTTTATGCCAACGACACTGGGAACAGTGAAGACACGGGCAATGTCGAAATCAACCCGATTGTCGTGGTTGAGCCCAATGAACAAGAGCGTGAACAGTACGAAGCGCAAATTGATACAGAGTTCTTTGAGCTAGGTGCTTACATGGGCATCATAGGCATTGAAGATTTTGACTCTTCATCGGTATTGGGTGTGAAGGCATCATTTCATGCCACCGAAGACTTCTTCTTACAAGCGAACTACGGAAAAGCAGAAGCTGGCACCGCCGCAGCTGAAATCACCAGCGCGGGCAACTTAATTTCTGATCGAGATTACCAATACTATAATTTGCTTGTGGGCTATAACTTATTTCCAGGCGAAGCTTTTATCACACAAAACCTCACTCTAAACAGTGCCTTTTATCTCGTAGGCGGTATTGGTAATACCGACTTTGGCGGGGATAATCACTTCACCGTTACCTATGGTTCAGGTTACCGCATCATTTTGAGCGATTGGCTCACTTGGAATATGGATTTTCGTAACCATACTTTTGAGTCCAATGTGCTTCCCATTAAGAAACGCGTAAACAATTTAGAGTTCTCATTGGGCCTAACCGCCTTCTTCTAGGATGCTGACCGGTCACAAACCATGAGCGGCGTCACAATTTCTTACAAAACTCACACAAAAGTATAAGAAAGCGATGGAAACTGGACTTAGATCCCAGTTTTCATCAGCCCCAAAGGCTAAACTCGCTCCTATATTCACATCTTATTGTTATTGATTTCTTAAGAGGCCAGCATGAACACATCTTGTTTTACCGTATTTGCATCTGGTCTGCTTCTTATCAGCCAACTGGCCAGCGCCAGCGCCCCTTCAGATTACGACCGTATTTGTCAGTGTGTGGACCCGTATAACGGCGTTCGCCAAATCCCTGTCACCATTCGTGACTTCACTGAAGAACACCCAGATTTCGAAGGCACCGTGGGCACAGAGAAAGGCATTGTTGAAACTGACTTAGGGTTTGATGGTCGCCCGGTTTACGCCAAAGAAGGTCAGTACAGCCAGACCACCAATGGCCGTGATGCCTTCAACCAATGGTATCGCAATGTACCTGGCGTCAACACCGCGCTAAATAAGCAATTAGAGATGCGTGAAGTGAGCCCGGGTTTTTGGGAATACAGCGATTCGTCTTTCTTCCCTATTGACCATGAAGGTTTTGGTAACCAAGGCAATCGTCATAACTACCACTTCACCCTCGAAACCCACCTTAAGTTTTTTTACGTTGAAGGCGGCACGTTCAGTTTCAAAGGGGATGACGACCTTTGGATCTTCATTAACGGCAAGCTAGCCATTGACCTAGGTGGTGTGCACGGCGTGGAAGAGAAAGTGGTTTACCTAGATGACATCGCTGATGAATTAGGCATCGAGCCGGGTAACAGTTATTCGTTTGATTTATTTTTTGCAGAGCGCCACTTAACTGAGTCTAACTTTAAATTCCAGACCACCTTTGAGCTACAGTGCTTATAGCCCGCCTCGTTACATCATATTAAATAAAAAAGGAGCTTCGGCTCCTTTTTTTGTGCCCCACTCGATACGCACTCAATGCTGAACTATGCTCATAAACATGTCCTATTAACAGCTGCAGTCTCCATGAATTCAGAGCGTCATTACACAAGCGATGTTGTCGTTGATACTCGTCAAGCCTTCCTCACCATTGCACGTGCCCTAGACTTCGTAGGCATCGATGATGTGCACCACGCACACCGTGTCGCTTATATTGCCTATGAATGTGGCCAGTTATTACACTGGCCGGATATTAAGCTGGAAAAAACATATTTTGCAGCCCTATTGCATGACAGTGGCGTAACCTCCAGTAAAGAGCATCTTCGCCTATTGGGTGCCATGCGACCTGACGATGCTCAAGCCCATTGTGATAGAGGTTATGCGGCCCTCAAGGCCAACCGTTTATTAAGTGGTTTTGCTGAGATTGTGCGCTACCACCACACACCCTGGAGCGAACTCAAAGACCTGGAAATTGACGAGGAGACAAGGGACATTACTGCGCTAATCCACTTATCTGACCGGGTGGATTTTTTAAGAGCACGTTACGCCCACGAAACACACCCTGAAGCTGTCACCTTGTATGAAGGGCTGATTGCAGAAAATATACTCAGTAAAAAGGGCACCCTATTTGAGCCCAACTTTACAGATGCCATGGCCCAACTAGTGAATATTGATGGGTTTTGGTTTGCCATGGACTACGACCGCATCGAGGCCATTGGCCTAGAGTTTCAAAGCTATAAACCCTTCAATCACACCCTAGATATTCACGAGGTAAAGGACCTTGCGTTGTTTCTTGCCAATATCGTGGACGCCAAAAGTCCGTTCACTTACCACCACTCACAGAAAGTGGCCAGCATCGCCAAAATGCTTGCGCTTGATTGCGGCTTAGATGAAACCAATAGCGATATGGTCTACGTGGCAGGGCTATTACACGATGTGGGCAAACTTCGCACACCCGATGAAATTCTCTATAAAGATGGCCCACTTGAAGGCGTGGAATTGTCCATTATGAAACGTCACTCTGTGGACACCATGATCACCCTTGATCACTTTTTTCCCGATTCTAAAATTGGCCAGTGGGCCGCTAATCATCATGAAAAAATTAGACGGCTCAGGTTATCCTTATCAATTAAAGGGGGCACAGCTTGATATCGAATCTCGCATTATTGCTATTGCCGACATCTTCCAAGCTCTATCGCAAGTGAGACCTTATCGAGGCCAGCTTTCTTTCATAGAAGTGGTGAACATCATGCAACCGATGATCAACGATGGGAAGCTCGATAAAGAAGTATTTGATATCATCATCAACAATGAGCACCGGTATTATCAAGCCTCGACCAAGGATGCTTAAATCAAACTCACGTTAAAACACACATAAAAAAACGGGAGCATAAGCTCCCGTTTTTTTATGTTTAGGCCAGTTAACCCTTTACGCTTCTAGGTAAATACCGTCTTTTTCGATTCGAATCAAACGTTGTTTATACAGCGTGCCAATGGCCTGCTTATAACTGTTTTTACTGCAGCGAAACTTTTTCTTAATGTCATCTGGAGCACTCTTATCACTTAACGGGATAAAACCGCCTTCACTTCTTAGTTGATCAAGTACGTCACCCGCCAGCCCTTCTACGCGAGCAAAGCCTGGTTTTTGAATGATAATTTCGATTTTTTTATCTTCACGTACTCGCTTAACATAGGCTTTGAGTTTGTCACCGCGGTTGAGCGGTTGAAACACATCTGAGTGATAAATTAATCCCCAGTAAGTGCCATCAACGATCACTTTAATGCCTAGGTCCGTCTTAGCGCCTACCACGATATTCACTTCATCAGCGGTTTTATAAGCATCGGTTTCATCGGTATCGTATAAAAACGTATCCAATTTCGTAGAGGCCGTTAAACGATCTGAGTCATCCAGATAGATGCGCACCAATACTTTACGGCCTTTTTCTAAGCGATTATTTTGCTCAGAAAAGGGCACCAAAATATCACGCTGAAGACCCATGTCTAAAAACGCACCCACCGGACTTTCGTCTACAACATTTAAATACGCAAAGTCGCCCACCATGGCCAGTGGGGTTTGTGTAGTAGCGATTAAACGGTCTTCACTGTCGCGGTAAATAAACACTTTGACTGTGTCACCCACTTTCATGTCTTCGCTGGTGTATTGCTTTGGCAATAAAATTTCACCATGGCTGCCGCCATCCAACTGCAAGCCGCGGGGTAGCTGACGCAAGACGGTTAATTCATTAAAGCGGCCAATATTTAGCATAAAGCTCTCACTGTATTAGGCGTGTAACTTTGGCGTCAAACGATAGACCCGCTGAAAAAGCTCAGTCAAACCGTTTTGTGCAAAGCGTGGTTCATATTCAATTATGTTAGCGCTCTTTAGCTCATCAATGGCATAAGTCGCTTGATAATACTGGTCTACCAACGCGCGTGTTAACGCAAACGGTGGACCAGACATTTGGGTTTGTTCGTAATCCAGTGTAATCAAACACTGCTGTGCATCCGGGCAAAGCGCGACGAGCTTCTGGGCATAACTCACGCGCATGGCTTCAGGTAATGCAATTAACGCGGCGCGGTCATAAATCCAATCAACGCCATGTATATGGGTGTCATTGAGCTTGAAAAAATCCCCCACATAAATGGTTAACTGCGCGGCTTGATAACAGACACCGCCTTCCCATTGGGTCTTATTTGGGGTTAATTCTAGACGCTCAAATACCGCTTTGACTGCATCTTCACTTAACTCATTTGCGGTAACCTGATGACCTTGCTGATAAAAGAAATCCAAGTCCACACTTTTACCACACAAGGGCACAAATACATGACAGGCATCGGTGCCATGATGCAACTGCGGCCAACATGCCACTAGCCAAGGATGCGGCTTTGGTAAATGAAATCCAATTTCGTTATTTTGCCATTTATTCAACCAGAATTGAGTGTCCAATTTAAACTTCCTTAGCTTGATACTCGCAGCGCATCAGTGCAATAAACTGTCGAAAGGATTCATGCTCACAGGCATCGAACATAACGATATCCCATTGCCAGCGAGGCCGTTTACCCGCGGCGTTTATGTCATTCTCTCGGTATCGAATGATCACACACGATGGCCATACTTGGTGCGCCACCACATCAACGCTCTGCCAGTCTTGCGTCAGTTTGACTCGAGCCTGACCATTAAAAAATTGCCATTGGCGAGGCCTGCAAAAAATAAACTTGCCTCGCCATAATTTCCGAATATAGATACTTTGAACAATAAAAAGCGGACACAGGGCAACTAATACCGCCCCATGAAAATACACAGTCAACACAAGCAAGTAGCTCACAATGAATCCTGCGTGTGTACCATAAAGGCTCTTGACCAATATGGCAGACGTCGAAACCGACAGATTAACTGGGTTGTACACGTTTTAAGATAAAGTCGACGATCTCAGCAAGCTCAGCATCCGCTGGACGTTCTGACTGCATGAACCATTTAAATAGATCCGGATCTTCACAATCCAAAAGCTTACGGTACTTGGCTTTCAGATCTTCATCTAAATCACTGTACGCTTCTTCAACAAACGGCAGCAACAAAAGATCCAGCTCAAGCATGCCACGACGGCTGTGCCACCATAGGCGTTTTTTCTCTGTGGCCAATTGCTCGGCTGTCATTTGTGAGCGATCTTCTGACACAGGCACCTCTTACATACTAGCTAGTAGGATAAATCGGGCGCCAGTATACCATCGACCTCTTAAATATGGGAAAGCCTTCCATCAGAAACCCATGCTTTACATGGAATAATAGGTTTCAGCGGGAAAGGATTTACCCCGGGCCCTAAACCCGAGTAAAATACTCGGGTTAATAACTAGGAGTCCTCCATGGCTGTCACTTGGTCTGAATTAGCATCATCCACTGCGCAAAACCCGGTTTTTGATTGTGCGGTATACCCCATTGAAGACCAGCAGGTTCTATCGGTTATTGGCCCAGATAGCCAAAAATTTATGCAAGGCCAGTTCACCTGCAACCTGGCCGAGATAACCACCACTCAATTTCGCCCAGGGGCCTGCTGCAATGCCAAAGGGCGCATGGTCACGAGCTTTTCTCTGTTGCAACAAGCACAAGATCACTACTTATTAACCCTTGATGCCTCGTTAACCGACATCACCCTGAACCACCTCAAAAAGTACATGGTGTTTTTTAAGGCTCAAATGCAGCCAGCCGAGTATTTAATGCTGGGGCTTCAAGGCATAGACGCCGCCGCGGCATTAACCAGCGTGCTCGGTAGCGCCCCTGCCCATGACTATGAGCAAATCAGTGCTCATGACTGCACAGTGGTGAAATTACCCTATGGAGGCGGTTTTCAACTATGGTTTGACCCTAGTCAGGATCCCGCTCCACTCACCCAACTGTTATCTCAATGTACGCTTTCCAGTCAGGCAAAGTGGAATGAAAACCTCATTCGTCACGGCTTAGGACGTGTAAGTGCCCTGACCAGCGAAGCCTTCATCCCACAAATGATGAACCTAGCTCAAGTGGGCGGCGTCAGCTTTAGTAAAGGTTGCTACACCGGCCAAGAAATCGTGGCGCGCATGCAGTACCTTGGCAAACTAAAACGGCATATGTACCGCTTAGGCTTTGATACACAAACGCACGTTAAGCCAGGTGATGAGATCTTTGTTCACGGTCAAAATAACCCTGTGGGCAGCGTGATCAATGCCGTGAATTGTGACGGCCAGCAGCAGGCATTGGTAGTGTTAGAAGACAAAGCCCTAGTCAAACTGGCAGAAGGCGCAATTTATACTGGACCTGACCAAGCTAATGCCAAGGAGCTGCTATCCTTACCCTATGACGTAATTGATGAGCAGCCAGAGTAGACGCCTTTTTTAAGCTGGCCTGCCATCCATAGACAAGGACTGCCCATGGCCAGCTTATTAGAAACCGTTGCCAATGAACTGATCGAGCAAATCAAGCAAGATACCTTGGTTCTGCCTAGCCTGCCTGAGGTATGCCTTAAAGTGCGTGACCTGGCTGAAGACATTGAGACCAGTATCCCGCAATTATCTGACCTCATCATTCAAGACGCTGCCCTTTCTGCTCGCATTATTAAAGTCGCCAATAGCCCTCTGGTGCGCACCCCATCTGAAGTCACCGATTTAATCACCGCCATCGGCCGGTTAGGGATTAATTTCACCTCGAATCTGGCCATGGGCTTGGCCATGGAGCAGTTGTTTCAAGCCACCAGCGATGTGGTGGATCGACGCATGCGCAGTATCTGGCAACAAAGCTCGCAAGTGGCCTCCATTAGTCATGTATTAGCCAGTCACTACACCAAACTCCACCCCGATGAAGCCATGCTGGCTGGATTGGTTCATAAAATTGGTGCACTGCCCGTACTCACCTACGCCGAAGATAACAATGCCCTTCTCAACGACGCTTTTGCTCTGGATAAACTAATTGAGAAATTACACCCCGTGATTGGTAGCCATATTGTGAAGGCTTGGCGATTTCCTAAAGGGATTCTCAATGTGCCGGGGCAATATCTGAAGTTTGATCGTGAGATTGAACAAGTGGATTACGCTGATATTGTCACAGTGGCGGTCCTACAAACCCATGCCAATACTGAGCACCCCTACGCCAAGTTAGATTGGAGCACCATCACAGCATTTGATCGCGTTGGTTTATCACCGGAAATGGATATCGCAGAAGCCATTGATTTAAGTGACGATATATCGGGCCTATTAAGCTAAGTGAGCACAAACACTCAATTGAACTACACTTAAGTCATTGACTATGACAAGGATGGACCCATGGCTGAAAAAGATGAACGTTTAATTGATCGAGACCCCAATGCCGAAGATGACGCCGAGGCAACCGCCGGCGTGCCCTTCTATAAAAGTGCCACCTTTGCACTTGTACTCAAAATCAGCCTCGCTCTGGGCATTATTAGCACCCTAATCACAGGTTTACTGATCACTAATTCTCGCCTGAGCGCGGTTGAGACGTTATTTACTGACACCCTCAGCAAGGTTGCTCAAACCACCGAGCAACAAACCATCATGATCGAAAACATCAAAACTCTGACAAAAGAGCAGCAGCGTATCGTGGCCAAAATCGAAACTCTCGATTTAGACAGCGCCAAAGGAGAGCTCAGTCAGGCCTTAAAGATTCTCGACACACAAAGCGAAGCGCTGGATAAGCAACTGGCGGTGACACGCAATGGTTTAATCAGTTTATCGCGCATGATCAAGGGCAGCCGAGTGTGGCAAGAGGATTATAGTGGCCAGTACAAGCAACTATTTGATCAAAATAAAGAAGTTAAACAGATGATCAAAGACTTGCGCGGCATTCAAGAAGAGAAACGCGAAGAGCCTCAGTACATTGAAATGGATTTCTAATATCCACCCCTCGCTTTTTTTTCTACAATAAGCGGCTTATTGCATTACAAATAGGCCGGTCATGACCCTTGACCCATCACAATATCATTTCAAAGAATACATAGGGGAGCACTTTCGCCCCGTTAACCAGTTTTATAAAAAACAAAAACATAAAGGCAGTGCCAGCGGCGATGAGAGAGTGTTTATTATTGAACACGACAACGACATTGTGGCGGCGGTTAGGCTGGTGCCATTTGATGACTATTATTGGTTACGAAGCCTCTATGTTGAAAAGACACGGCAAGGACAGTCTTTAGGTTCGCAGTTGCTCGCTTATGTGCATGAGCATATACATCACACTATTTTCTGCTTTCCCTATTTACACCTGGATCACTTTTACCAGCAGGCTGAATATGTATTGGTGACACCGGATAATTTGCCTCAGAATCTTGAGCAGCTTTACCAGCGTTATAATCGTAAAGGTCAGGGAATTTTAGCCATGGCCAAGTACCCACCAGCCTGAGCGCGAACAAACAAACCGTCACTCCATCAATAGTTGTCTTATCAATATCCGCTTAATGTCGCATTTTGTGATTATGAGAACAAACGGTAGAATGACGCGCTAATTTGCAAACCAACCGATTTAAAATAGAGACCACACCATGAGCCAACCAAACCGTCTAAGCCAAACCGCTGCCAAACTGCAAAGCTTGCCAGAATTTATGCGCAGCTTTGCCATGAGCAAAGCCTTTGGTGGCGTCATTAAATACGCGGGACACTCAGGTGTGCGTTTTGAGAAATTAAGCCAAAACGAATGCGTGGTGAGCATCAAGAACAAAAAGAAAGTGCAAAACCATATTGGTGGTATTCACGCAGCGGCTATGGCGCTATTAGCCGAAACCGCCACCGGGTTTGTATTTGGTATGAATGTGCCGGACAGCAAACTGCCGTTGATCAAAAAAATGGACATCGATTATGTGAAACGCTCAAGTGGTGACATGCGCGCCGTGGCAAGCTTAACCGATGAACAGATTGAAAAAATTAAAACCGAGGAACGCGGCGAAGTCATTGTGGCTGTCACCATTACTGATGAGGCAAACGTTGAACCTATTCATGCACAAATGACCTGGGCATGGACAGCCAAAAAGCGATAATCCCATGTTTATAATGACCTGATTCATCGCGTCAACCCAATTACGCCACGGCTAAATCCGTGGCGCACTTATTCTTTTTATTCTCACCTTCTACGCCACTTATTAAAATCTTGTCTTAATTTGCTACTAAGCTGGCCAAATATCACATGGGGAAACCACCCTTCATTCTCTTTACTTAATAAAGTGCGAAAAACGATCAATAGAATCGGCTCGCTACCTCTATCACAAAAAAGTAATCACAAGAGAGAACGCCATGAATAAAGTCATTGTTGGTGCATTTGGGCTCTGTGCAAGCCTGGTATGCAGTACAAGCTTCGCCATGTCAAAAGCCCCAGAGCAAACACCACAACCACAAGCCTCAGGGTTTAATAATCACGTCAATGAAATGGCTCAACAATGCTTTTCGATTCAATCCCCCAGCACGGGAGATTACTTAACCAAATACACTAAAGGGGGTTTAGTGGATGACGGTCTGGGTTATCACTTTGTGAATACTCCCAAAGACAACGCAAGCCGCTTTTTCATGAAACCCACCTCGTTTGGTAAATACCTAATGACCGATGTTGACGGTCGCTATTTTGCCAGCCATTTACCCGCTGAAATCAGTGCCGGTCGCTATGCGGGCAAATTCGCAGAATGGACCATTAGCAAAGAAGGCAACCAACTTTATAGCCTGCACGGCACCGCACTGGATATGAAAGTGCGCCATCACTTCACTGACGGTAATTTATATTTCTTCGACCTGTTGAATCCCTTCAATTTAAACAGCGAAAACACATTCAAATTGGTCGCACAAAATAACTGTACCGATTTCCCTGAAGTACAAACCAATGTTCAAGGGGATGTGAGCGTACTCAAAGGCGATGTGAATGAACCGGTTCGTGGCTTTGTGGACCCCCACACACACATCACGTCTTATGAATTTATGGGCGGAAAAATGATGGCAGGTAAACCGTTCCATCGCTGGGGTGTTGAAGAAGCACTAAAAGACAGTAAAGATATTCATGGCCCGAACGGCTCGTTGGATCTAATCGGTAATATTTATACCTTTAATGATCCTAACAAGCGTTACGACACTCGAGGCTGGCCTGACTTCCCTTGGTGGCCAAACCACAAACAGATGAGCCACTCTGGTTATTATTATAAATGGATTGAACGTGCTTATCTTTCAGGTATGCGCTTGATGGTGACAGACTTAGTTGAAAACGAGGTATTGTGTAACGTACAAAAAACCATTAATCCAGCAAGTTGGATCAATCCAAACAGCTGTAACACCATGGATAGCATCCGCTTACAAGTACAGCGTTTAAATGAAATGCAGGCCTATATCGATGCGCAAAACGGTGGACCCGGTAAAGGTTTCTTCCAATTAGTCAGCTCACCTGAACAAGCCCGCCAAGTCATCGCCAACGGCCAGTTAGCGGTATTAATGGGTGTTGAAGCCAGCGAGACATTCAACTGTGGTTTAAAAGACACCTGTACGATTCATACCATCGAAGCTCAATTGGATGAATTATATAACTTAGGTGTGCGTACTATTTTCCCAACCCATAAATTTGATAACAAACTCGGTGGTTCGGCCGTGGAAGATGGCATCATGAACCTAGGTCAATTCTTATCCGGCGGTCGTTTCTTTGAAACAAAAGAATGTGATGACCACACACATGGTCAAAACTTCACATCAGGTTTCCCACTGATCGGGCAAGTACCTGTACTGAAAGATATTCTTAACGGCATTAACTTAAACCCAGTTTATGATGAAAGTATCGAACACTGTAACCAGAACGGTATCTCGCCATTAGGGGTGTACCTAGTAAACCGTATGATCGATAAAAACATGCTCATCGAACTGGATCACATGAGTAATGACATGGCCACAGCGGTCATGGATATTGTTGAAGCTCGTAACTATTCAGGCGTGGTGACTTCTCACAGCTGGATGCGTGATGCGAAAAACGGGGCCGTACATGACAATACCCGTCGCCTAATCGAGATCGGTGGTTTCAGCACCCCATACAACTCAGATGCGAATTCAGTGGTTGGCAGCATCAGCCGCTACCTCGATATTGTTGAGCAAACGCCTTACCTAAACGGTGTGGGTTTTGCGACCGACATGAGTGGTTTAGGCGGCCAAGCCGGCCCTCGTTACGATACAGATACCGACCCACTTGAATATCCATACACGTCAGAGTTTGGTTTAGTGTTTGATAAACAAGTATCCGGTAATCGTGTGTTTGACTTAAACCAAGATGGCATTGCCCACTTCGGTTTAGTGGCTGACCATTTACAAGATATTCGTGAACAAGCACCACAGCGTATTTATGAGTCAGTAATGAATTCTGCCGAAGCGTATTTGCAAATGTGGGAGCGCGCCGAAGCCGCAACCCCATCTGCGCACGTGGATCCACTTAATTAGGCATTAACCGAATCATAAAAAAGGCGCTCATTGAGCGCCTTTTTTATTTTAATTTTATTATTTCATCTGGCAATGAACTTTATTAATATTTATTCATCCTAAAAATGAATAATAAAAAATAAAGGAAGCAAGATGCTACGGATTGCAACGATTGTATCAGTTCTATTTTTAACCGCGTGTGCCAGTACCACAGGTTATCATCCAGACAGCCAATTTAACGGCGTCAAATACGCGGACTCTCGCGTCAAAGATGTGTATTTATTTTACCCCGGCACACCGATCCCTGGTGAGTTCGAGCAGCTGGGTATTGTCACCGCAACGGGTGATCAAGGGGCTCGTGATCAAGACGTCTTATCTCATTTGAAAATAAAAGCACTAAATGCGGGGGCTGATGCCGTCATAGCCGTGGACCGTCGTATCGAAAGCCGCAGCGCCGGTTTAGTATTTGATGATGATAAGGACACTTACCCTGCGATTTCTTACCAAGGCACCGCCATTCGTTTCACTGACATAGATGCCTTACCTAACCATATAAAAGTGCACATGAATTCCCCGGATTATCATGCGCAACAGCAAGTACGTAATGACAATGACAGCCAATCCAATAGTATTGTATTTGAGTTATTTTTATCTCTGGCCATTGGCATAGCGTATTTAGTATCGCTTTAAACGGCAGAAAATTTATTCATTTAAGGCGATGATATTCGCCTTTTTGAAAAAATTAAAATCAGTGGCAGTAGCACAGGTATAAGCCCCCATCATTCGAGTCACGATCAAATCTCCATCGCGTAATTTTGGCAGCATAATATGTTCATCAATCACATCAATACTGTCGCACGTGGGACCGGCCAAAACTGAAGGCACCTTGGGGCCTTGAACATTTAACACATCAATGGGGTAATGCCCATGATCAAATAAAATACCGCTAAACGACCCATAAACCCCATCGTCTAAGTAGTACCAAGGCTTACCACCTCGCATGGCCTGCCCCATCACAGACGCCACACTCATCACCGCTGGGGCCACAATAAACCGCCCGGGTTCGGCCAATACTTGTATGGATTTATCCAGTTTACTTAAAGCCTGGCGCACAGGCTGGCAAAAGGTTTCGATATTCAGGGCTTCATCACCATAAGCAATGGGAAACCCGCCACCAATATCCAAGCATTCAATGGCCGGCAAGTGATGATCTTTAATTTGTTTAATTAACTGCCAACTTTTTTCAATGGCAAATACATAACGTTGGGCATCTTGTGTTTGTGAGCCCACATGAAAGGACAAACCATTTAAACAAATACCCAGTGCCTGAGCGCGGCTGACAATGTGTAAGGCATCTTCGAGTGCGCATCCAAACTTTTTTGATAAATCTGAAAACACATCGGCGTTAGGAAAACTTAAGCGTAAAAACAACGATACCTCATGTTTATAGGGTATAAACTTTTCCAGTTCATTCAAACTATCAATCACAAAGCGGCGACAACCGTAATCCATGGCATAACGAATATCCGAATCACGTTTAATGGGATGAGTATGAATAGTATGAGCAGGCTGCACGCCCTGCTTGCGAACCATGTCCACTTCACCATTGCTGGCAAGATCAAAACAGGCACCTTGTTCAAGCAAAGTCTTCACAACAGCATCATGCGGTAAGGGTTTGAGGGCAAAATGCAAGGTGACGTTAGGCAAAGCATGCTTGAGCAACTGATATTGCTCACGCAGTACTTGGCAGTCCAATAATAATAACGGCGAGCCATGTATGCTTACCAGCTCATCAATACTGGCTTTTTGTATCATAGAAAGTGGCAAGTGGCGCACACCGATATTTGCTAATAAACCAATATCGTCATATTTCATAAACACCTCCTTTGCTCTTATCTGAGCCATGTAACGACTCAACCATGATCACGAACACATAGCAATAAAGCGTAGCAAAGCGAAATTACAAGGAAGGATTGATGAACTTTTGATGAAGGAAGGCTTTAATAAATATCATTACTAGAGCCAAATAGAATAATCAGAGCGCCCTTACCATCAAATGCTTAAAGGCGGTGCGCCAGAGGTGACTTTAAGACCAATTAAAACAATATGATCGCCTTCCATGCGCCGGATAGTTAGTCTTAATGACCCAACTTTAATGCGATCCCCCACAACAGGATGTTTGCCTAAGCGAATTTTAAGTAAGGTTTCTACCGTTCCGGTTTCTTCTAAATTCACACCGTATGCTAAGGCCAAATCACTGATGGCAGCGTCAGGGTTAATAATAAATTCACCAAAGAAATTACTCATGGCCAATTGACTTTGTTGATCTTGGCGAGTAAACGATAACGCCGCGTCGTCCATGTCATCGGTACGCATTAATAACCAGATATGATCACCTACTTCAATTTGGGTATTTTTTTCAACGGGTAGCCATTGATTGTTACGTACTTGAGCCACCCACTTTGGATAACTATGCCAGCTTTGAATAGGGTTGAAATTCGCAGCATGCACAGGAGAGCCCTCCTCCACCACAAATTCAGCCACATGTAGGGAGTGGTCCGCGCGATTAATCAACGAAAAACTATGTCGAGGTGCAGGTACGGGGGGAATAATCACTTTTAGTAAACGGGCCATAGGGGCAACGGTTGCACCTTGAACAAGTAGTGACACAAGAACAATCACAAACGTGACATTAAATATATCCCGCGCACCTTCAATACCTGCCATCACCGGATACAGCGCTAACACAATCGGTACCGCGCCTCGAAGGCCAACCCAGCCAATAAATAAACGTTCTTTCCAGCGAAAGCGAAACGGCGTCAAACAAATTAAAACGGCTAGGGGCCTGGCAAAAAAGATTAAAAAGAACGCAATCGCAATAGACACCAATAAGTTATCTAAAACCTGCGTGGGGGTCACCAACAAACCCAGAATTAAAAACATACCCGCTTGTGCTAGCCAAGCTAAGCCGTCCATTACTTGAGACACCGACTCAGAGAGTTTACTTTGTGCGTTACCGACTTTCAGGCCCAGTAAATAAATCGCAAGAAAACCACTGCCACCTAATAAGTTAGTGCCTGCAAAAAATACCATTCCGAACGCTAAAATCAGTAACGCAAACAACCCACTGCTCAAGACTAAGCGGCTCAACAAATGAGACAAGATGACACCACCCACCAAACCACCCAAGGCCCCCAAGCCAAATTGCTGTAAGAACAGCAGAGCAAATTCCAAAGTGGTTGCCGTTTGCGTGACATCGACACTCATTTGAACCAATACAATCACTAACAGAATCGCCATGGGGTCATTTGCCCCAGATTCAATTTCTAACGTGCCGCCCACCCGCTCATTAAGCTGAATACCGCTATTACGTAATACATTAAATACTGCAGCGGCATCCGTTGAGCCAACAATGGCGCCTAACAATAAGCCAAGTTGCCAAGGAATATTTAATAACCAAGCCGCAAACATCCCCACACTGCCAGCGGTTAATACAACCCCCAGTGTGGCTAATGTAGTCGATGACCAAAGTGCCGAGCGAAACGTACTAACTTTTGTACGCATGCCCCCATCAAGCAGTATGACCGCCAGTGAGGCGCTGCCCACCAAAAAGGCTAATTCATAATCATCAAATAAAATCCCACCCACACCGTCTTCGCCAGCCAGCATACCAACCGCTAGAAACAACAATAAAAAAGGAAAACCGATACGCGCGGTCAATGAGCCGGCAATAATGCCCGTCAATAACAAAATGCCCGCTATGATCAAAAAGGTATTGGTATCCGTCATATGACAGCCCGCCATGGATAAAGATAAAAACGCACACTGACGCTCAATGTCTTATAGCATACATCCAAATAAAAATACTCGCTGGCAATAAGAGAAAAGATAAAAGAAGGGCGTTAATAACTAAAGAAACGGGACTAAAACCATATAAATAATTGAGGGAGTCACAGACAGCTAGTGGGCCTAACTGCCTGTGATCGGTTTTTTATAGCAGGCTTATGATTACTTAAATTTCACCACCGCACGGTAACGGGCCTTACCATCACGTACGTGATCAATGGCGTCATTGATTTTATCTTTATCAAACAACTCAATCTGCGGCTTAATGCCATGGCGAACAGCAAACTCTAACATTTCAGCAATCACCGCTGGGCTGCCCACAGGGCTAGCCGACACACTACGCTGAGCCAACATCATAGGGAAGACACTCAGCTTCAATGGCTCAAGAACCGCACCTACAAAGTGCAAACGTCCTTTAGCGCGCAATGTGCCCATGTAGGCATCCCAGTTCAGGGATACATTCACCGTGGAAATAATCATATCAAAACTGCCGGCCGCCGCTTCTAACTGAGCGGCATCTTTTGAATTCAGGGTTTTATGGGCACCCAGTTCAAGCGCTTCTTTTTCTTTGTCTGGGTTTGAGGTAAACGCGGTTACTTCACAACCCCAGGCATTCAAAAATTGCAGCGCCATGTGGCCAAGACCACCAATACCAATTACCGCTACACGGGCAGTGGGTTTTAAATCAAACTGCACCATAGGGTTGTAAACGGTCACGCCGCCACAAAATAGTGGGCCGGCATAACTCATGTCGAGCTGCTCAGGCAGTTTCACAACCGCGGTGCTTTGCGCACGTACCTTATCGGCAAAGCCACCATGGCGACCTATGATCGTTGGGCTAGAAGTACCACACAGGTTGTGGTCGCCAGTCATGCAACTCTCACAATGGTTACAATAAGCACTGTGCCAACCCAAGCCAACACGATCCCCTGCTTTTAAGTGCGTGACCTGTGCTCCCACTTGACTGACCACACCGGCCACCTCATGGCCCGCCACTAATGGGTATTGGCTAAACCCCCACTCGTTATCCAACATGCTCACATCACTATGGCACACGCCGCAATAGTGCACGTCAATTTCGACTTCTTGGCCGCCAAGCTCACCTGGCTCATACTGAAATGGCTCTAGTGGCCCTTTTGCTTGTTTCGCGGCAAATGCATTAATCATGGTGACTCCTATAGATTGAAATGAAACTGGGCCTATTAAAACCCCATGGCGGCTCACTGGCTATAGCCTCATATCGAACGCTGCGTTGCATAAAGCATAGGTGTAAACGCCAATATTGGGGGATAAAACACGCATTAGCCCAAAAACCTGTTCGACAATCATCAAATGCGCGGAGAATTTCAGGCTCAAAGTGAGATATGCTCACCACTTTTGTGGTTTTCTGGTAGAATTCGCGCAAAATTTATACTGGTATTTGAACTTGTTTACATCGTTTGATCTGCAACCCCCATTGTTAAAAGCCGTTGAAGCCTTGAGCTTCAAAACCCCGACCCCTGTTCAGCATCAGGCAATTCCTGATGCGCTACAGCACAAGGACCTTATGGTCTGCGCGCAAACCGGCAGTGGCAAAAGTGCAGCGTTCTTGCTGCCCATCCTTAACCAGTTGTTAACCAAGGCTGCACCGAACTCCAAAACCCGTGCGCTGATTCTTGTGCCCACCCGAGAACTGGCCCGCCAATTACTCAAACAAACCGAAGCCTTAGCCAAGTTTAGCAATATACAAGCCGCATCAATTACCGGTGGTCAGGAGTTTAAATTCCAAGCGGCGTTGTTCCGTAAAAACCCTGAAATTATTATCGCGACCCCTGGTCGTTTACTGGAACACATGGGTAAAACCGAAAACCTTCTTGAAGACGTAGAAGTATTGGTTCTAGATGAAGCCGACCGCATGCTGGACATGGGTTTCTCTGAAGACGTGCTTAACATTGCGAGCCAATGTACTTACAAGCAACGTCAAACCATGCTGTTTTCTGCCACTTTAAAACAACGTGGTATGCATGACATTATTCAAACCGTGTTGAACGAACCTAAAAATATCCTCGTGGATAACTTCAAAGGCGAGCACGAAAACATCGAACAACAAGTGATGCTCGGTGATGATGACAAACATAAACAGCGCCTACTTACGTGGCTATTATCCAACCGCGATTTCCGCCAAGCGATCATTTTTGTTAATACAAAAATAAAAGCAGAAAGCCTGTATCATTTTCTTGAATACCACAATATTAATGCCGCAGTTTTACAAGGCGACATGACGCAGGATGAGCGAAACCATGTGATGACGCGCATGAAGCAAGGCACGTTTGATGTACTTGTGGCCACCGATGTGGCGGCACGTGGTCTTGATGTGAAACAAATTGACCTAGTTGTAAACTTTGATATGCCGCGCAGTGGCGATGACTATGTTCACCGCATTGGCCGAACAGGGCGTGCTGGCGAACAAGGCTTAGCCGTCTCGTTGGTTGATCATACTGAATGGAATTTAAAGTGTGCCATAGAGCGCTACTTACGTATTGAAATGACGGCGAAAAAAGCCAAGGGCTTAGAGGGCAAATACAAAGGCCCGAAACACATGAAGTCCAATGGTAAGCCGGTGGGTAAAAAGCCGTCGAAGAAAAAAGACAGCAAAAAACCGACAGCTAAAAAAGCAGGCAAGAAACCGGCTGGCGCAAAAACGGGCATTAAAAAACCCGCTGCGAAAAAACCGGCGTCCCCACGCTTTGGTGATGGCAGTGCACCGTTTAAGCCTAAACGCGATTCTTAATCCCGTTTAATTTTGAATTCTTTTTAACTTTAAAAGTAAGGTTTAATATGAAATATTTTTGGATGAGCATACGCTTTGTATTGGCGCAAATCATTTTAATCGCCGATTTCTGTTACCGCCCAAAAGGCACTAAGCGCAGCACAGAAAAACAAAACGATATGGATGAACAATGTCAGCAACTGGCATTATATCAATACGCCGCTTGCCCTTTTTGTGTCAAAGTACGCTGGGCCATGAAGCGCAATAATTTGAACATTGAATTACGTGATGCTAAACGTAACGCTGAATTTGCTTACGAGCTAGAAAACCAAGGGGGCAAATTAAAAGTGCCATGTTTGAAAATCACACACCTAGATGGCACAAGCCAATGGATGTATGAATCCAAAGACATTATTGCTTATTTGCAAAACATTGCAGATGGCCACACCCGTATCGAATTAGAACCAAGCCTAGCAAAAGCCAGTTAATAGCTTGCCCATCACGCCCATTTTACTGGGCGTGATGCCCTTCTTTTTGTCTTCACACAACTTGCAAAAAACACGTCTATCAACACGCCTAACGTGCTACTTATAATCAGCACGCACACAGCTGTGCATATCGATATACATTAACAGTTATTCCCATACGTTTATTTAATGGTGGGCTGCTATACTTTTCACACACCTCAAACACTTTCGTTTTATTTTTATGCAGCCAAGCAAGCTTGATCGTATCTTGCCCTTTTTAAGTTGGGCACGGTCTTACAATAAAGTCACCTTAGCGGATGATGCCATTGCGGCATTGGTCATCAGTATGATGTTAATCCCGCAATCCCTTGCTTATGCCATGCTGGCAGGCTTGCCGCCACAAACTGGTTTATATGCCAGCTTATTACCCTTAGTCGCTTACGCCTTACTGGGTTCCAGCGGGCCTTTATCTGTCGGGCCGTTTGCCATTACGTCCATTATGACAGCAACGGCTCTGGGTACTGGATTTGCTCAATACCATTACAACCTAGATCAAATGGTGATTGCGGCGAGTACTTTGGCGTTGTTATCCGGTGCCTGTTTATTGGGCTTTGGTATATTTCGATTGGGGTTTTTAACCAATTTTATAAGCTTTCCCGTAGTGACCGGATTTATTTGCGCCTCGGCCATTATTATTGGTTCCAGTCAGCTGGGTAGCTTATTAGGGGTCGCCATTAAGGGCGATACTATTTTTGAATTACTGCAACAGGTGTGGATTAAGCACGAGCACATTAATAACGTTAGTGTGGCTCTTAGTGTTTCCTTAATCGTGTTTTTATATTTTGTGCCTAAGCTGTTGCAAAGGGTCATATTTAAACTCACTGGCAAGGCATTACTGAGCGCTAGCTTGAGTAAAGCCACCCCGGTTTTGGCCATTGTCCTGTCTATTTTTGCAGTTGTGTTTTGGAAACTTGACACCCTAGGGGTGCAAATTATCGGGGATATTCCCAGTGGTTTACCCAGCATAGGGTTGCCTCACTGGCATGCGTTAAATCTGAGTCAGATAGATTGGCAAGAACTGCTTCATTCCGCAGTATTGATCAGCATCATAGGGTTTATCAGTTCTTTGTCTGCGGCACAAACCTTTGCCGCCAAACAACGCCAACGCATCAATCCAAATACAGAAGCCATCGCACTGGGTGTCTCTAATGTTTCAGCCGGGTTAAGTGGTGCCTTTCCGGTTTCTGCTAGTTTATCTCGTTCAGCGGTGAGCTTTAATGCGGGGGCAAAAACACCGGCGGCCAGCGGCCTGACGGCCATAAGTATTTTTCTAAGTTGTTTGTTGTTAACGCCATATTTGTTTTATCTACCTAAGGTAACGCTAGCGGCCATGATTGTACTAGCAGTGGTGTCTTTGTTTGATTTTGATGCCATCAAACGGACTTATCGCTACAGTGCCCGTGATTTTTCTGCGCTGTTGATCACCTTTATCCTCACATTAACTCAAGGGCTTGAGTGGGGGTTAATTGCCGGCATCATGGTATCGATCATCTTACATTTATATCGTTCAAGCTTTCCCCATGTGGCTATCTTAGGGCAAATTCCCAATACCGAGCATTATCGTAATGTGAATCGTCATAAGGTCATTACCAACGAACATGTTATTTCCATACGCATTGATGCAAGCTTGTACTTTGCCAATGCTCGTTTTTTAACCGATAAAATCAATGAACTGGTGGCTGATGCGCCGCGCGCCAAACATCTCATTCTAAATTGCTCAGCCATCAATGATATCGACGCCAGTGCCATTGAAAGTTTATTAATGAGTAATCACTTTTTAAAAGAAGCAGGTATCCAATTTCACCTGTCAGAAGTAAAAGGCCCCGTTATGGACAAGCTCAAACGTAGTCCATTTATTCTCGCTCTTACTGGCCAGATTTACCTGAGCCATCATCAAGCCTGGTCCGACTTAATCAAAGGCACACAAGAGCTTTCCTAAAGCCAACTGGCTTGCTTGTGTTTTTATAAGCGTTAAGTCGTTTTACCAAGGTCATTAATATTCATATTAGTTATATAAACCTAATACTATATTATTGGATTGAACAACAAGCATTCAGGATAATGCGCCCAACTAAAATGAAGGGCCATCCTATGAAGATCCAATCCGTATTTGCACTTTCGTTATTAAGCGTCACCATCAGCGCGCAAGCCACCAACGGTTACTTCCGTTTAGGTTATGGTCAAAATAGCATTGCCATGGGCAGCACAGGCACGGCAATGGCACAAGACGGTTTGGCGGGTGCTGTTAACCCTGCCACCTTGTTCTCAGTGAAAGATGACGTGACCTTGGCTGTGAGCGTGTTTAACCCTCAACGTGAATTTACCATTACGGGTGCAGATGGAAGCGATGCTGTTAAAGGCCAATTCCCGCTGGCATTGGGTAATACCGAGTCTGGTAGCGAGTACTTCTTAGTGCCGTCTTTTGCTTACCAGCAAGACATCAACGCTGACCTTGCATTCAATGTCAGTGTTTACGGTAACGGTGGTATGAATACTGATTACAACAGCCCAGTATTTGGTGCCGGTGACACCGGTGTCGACCTAAGCCAGTTATTTATTAACACCGCTTTTGCTTATCGTTTAACACCATCTACACAAGTGGGTGTGGCGCCGATCATCGGTGTACAAAGCTTTGAAGCTAAGGGGCTTGCCAACTTTTCTCCAATGTCTAATGATAGCGATAACCTCACTAATAACGGTCACGATACTGTATTCGGTTACGGCGCACGTGTTGGTATTGCCCATCAAGTGAATGCCAATATTGCATTGGGTGCCAGCTATCAAACAGAAATTAACTTTGCCAAGTTTGATGACTACGCCGGCCTATTTGCACAAGGCGGTGATTTTGATGTGCCGGCCACTTATAACCTGGGTGTGGCTTACGACGATGCCAATCTAACAGTGGCACTGGATTATCAAGTGATTCAGTATTCTGATATTGCCTCTGTTGCCAACCCACTTATGCCTAATATTATGTCTGCGCCTTTGGGCAGCGAAAACGGCGCCGGTTTTGGTTGGAATGACATGGAAATCGTTAAACTGGGCTTAGCCATAAAAGGCGAAAACAAAAATACGTTTCGTGCCGGTGTAAGCTATGGCGAGCAACCGATTGATGAAAGCGAAGTGCTATTTAATATTCTGGCACCGGGTGTTCAGCAATGGCACTACACCGCCGGTTATGAGTTCAGCCTAGATGGCACAACCAACTATGCCGTAAGCTTTGTGTATTCACCGTCTAAATCGGTTAAAGGCGCGAATCCTCTTTATGCACAACAGGATATTGAAATCGAAATGGAACAGTATGAAGTCACATTTGCAGTGGCTTTTTAAACTAAGTGTTAAGCAAATAAAAAAGCGAACGCCTTGGCGTTCGCTTTTTTTGGGGTGGAGACTCAACCCCATGATTTTTTGGCCTACTAACGTTTGTCATTATATCTTATCGATAAGCACCCTCCTTCTATTGCCAGTGGTTTAACAAACAACTAAGCGGCTTGTAGCGCAGCTTGATTAGCTTGTTGTTGTAACTCTAGTGTTAATGCATGGGGCAACTCTAAGGCATTCGCCAACGCATTTAAGTGACGATTTTCTGCCTCGTTATCCACGTCAATGGCAAAACACGATATGAGATACAGTTCTGTTTTTTGCTCAAGACTATTGACCTCGCTCGCCAACTCTTGCACCGAAGTGGGATAGCGTAATAAATCCATCATCATGAATTTAAAATCATTGGACGAAGGCATCTGCTCAACCGCATCAAAAATACGCGTCTGTTCAATATCATCAATATGACCATCGGCTTTCGCCGCTGCAATCATGGCCTTGACCAAGGTAAGCTGAAAATCTGCGTTACTTTGTAATTCATACTCAAAGGTCGCTTCGGTTTGCGGTAATGCCGCAAGCTCCTGGTTCAAAGCCGTTTTCTCTGGCTGAGCCTTAGCACTAGAGGCCTGCCAGTTTTTAAACGCTTTAAAAGCCAAACCACCTAACAGTGCAGCACCACCGACTTTCGCTGCTGAGCCGGCAAAACTGCGCGCTTTTTTACTGCTCATTAACAGTGCCGCAATACCACCGACAGCAACACCGCCACCCATACCACCCATCTTTTGATTTAAACTACTGGCTGCTTCTCTTAAAGCAGATGGGCTAAGACCATGGGTTGAAGGCCCAGTATTCGATTCACCTAAAAACTGATTCAATAAATTTTTAATATTCATTTATACACTCCAATTTTCACATAGTTCAACCGCTCGTCAGTAAGGTTCACTCTTGATTCATGAAACCTAAAAGATGCAGTAAACTGGTGAACAAATTAAAAATAGAAATAAACAGTGTGGTGGTGGCCATCACATAATTGGTCTCACCATTGTTCACAATGTTGCTGGTTTCATACAAGATCAAACCCGACATTAGCAAAACAAACATGGCTGAAACCGCCAGTGACAAACCCGGCATTTCAAAAAAGTACGCGCCTAGGCCGGCTAAAAAGCCCACCAAAATACCCACCGCTAAAAACCCGCTCATAAAGCTGAAGTCTTTTTTGGTGGTCACCACATAGGCCGATAAACCTAAGAAGATCGCACCGGTTGCGCCCATGGCGTTCATGATAATGCTACTGCCACCTGGCAAACTTAAATAGGCATTTAAGATTGGCCCAAGTGTTATGCCCATAAAGCCTGTGAGGGCAAACACCAACACAATACCCAATGAGCTATTTTGAAATTTTGAAATAGCAAACAGTAATCCAAAAAATCCCACCAAGGTCACCAATAAACCCGGATGCGGAATATTCATGGCCATGGACACGGCCGCCATGGCGCCACTAAAAAGCAGCGTCATGGACAACAATAAGTAGGTGTTTTTCAACACCTTGTTTTTTTCTCGTTGATAATGGGTCGTTCGTGACGACTCATTCAATATGGGGCTATTCATCAATGACCTCCTAATGCAAAGGCATACTCATCAAAATCTTCTTCTAAATAACGGTCTCGTTTATCTTGTTTAAAATCTTGTATGGCACTTTTAATTCGCTTAGCTTTATGACGTAAACGATCAAGTCGTTTGGTGACTGTTTGGCTCGCGCGATTAGCTGCACGGTCTATGGCCGTGTGGACTTGAGCTTGAATATCTTCAATTACCACATCGGTCTGGCCTTTCATTTTTAATAGCATTTGGCAGCGTTTATCTTCCCCTCCTTTGGGGCCGTTAATATCTGATAAGGTCACCTCGACTCGTTGCACTTGATCAAAACGTGAGCCCAGCGCAAATTTCAGACGACGCTTCACATACTTCTTCAGCTCTTTACTCATGGCTAAATGTCGTGCATTCACTTGTATCTTCATCTTGCTCTCCTTCATCCCAAGGGAATAAATTGAGTTGGGAGCTTTATCCTATGCTGCAAAAAATATAAGATATATTCGTATTATTTATTAATTTACTAAGCTTTTTACGAAGTATTAAAATATGATTAATTTCAAGCATTTACACTACTTCTGGGTGGTGGCTAAACAAGGCGGGATCATGCGCGCCAGTGAAAACTTGCATATCACCCCGCAAACCATCAGCGGACAAATCCGTTTATTGGAAGAACAATTGGGCAAGTCATTGTTTGAAAAGGTGGGGCGTAACCTAGAAATTACTGACACCGGTCGTAAGGTTCTCAGCTATGCCGATGAGATTTTTTCCCTAGGTTATGAGTTAGAAGAAACCGTTAAAAATACCGCTAAAGGTCGGGCTCAAGTGCTGCGTGTGGGTGTCG
>NYTP01000113.1 GCA_002683575.1 Bermanella sp. | reverse complement strand
TCGCCCAGTACGGCGTAACCAACAGCACCGCCCAATACCACTTGTGTGACTGAATCCATATTGTCCTAACTATTGAATCTATATTTAACTTAATACTACGCCATAACCTTGCAGGTTAGACCACTTCTAGATGACTTAACCGTGTAAACCTAAGTGCTTTATAAATCGGTAGTATGAACTCACATCATTAAACCCCAATAGCGCGGCACGCTCGTCATTGCTCAGCTCTGTTTGTCTTTGTGAACTTAATAGCTGCTGTCGCGCCTGCTTGACTAGTTCAGAAAAGGTCGCTCCTTCGTGTTTTAATTTACGGTATAAAGTGGCGCGGCTCATGTGCATATCCGTCAGTAAGGTTTCAATATTACTGTATTTCGCCAAATCATGAATAAGGAAGGTTTGAACCTGACTAGTCGTATTGCTGTCTCCATCAATTAATAAAGAGACTGTCCTCGCACGCATCTTCAATACATCACGTAAATATGGATTTGAACTGTCAAGGACTTGCTGGAAGTTCGACAATGCCAACACAATACGATTTTCATCGGCAGAAAATGTTAAGTGCTCGCCAAATAGAGTCGTGTATTGATCACGGTGATGAGGTTCAGGGTAGGTAAAGCTGGCTGACTTGACCTCTAATGGCTCACTAACAAAGTGATTCGCCCAAGCAATAATGGCCACCATACTGCGTTCAATTGCTAAATTGGGATAAGAAAGCGCTGAGTCAAACTCAAAAACTAATGCGACCTCGTTGTGGTTCGTATCTTCAAACAAACGCCAGCACTCAGCATAATTAAGTAAGCCCACGTTACGTTGAAAGATATGAAAAGCTTGTTCTAAGGTGTCGCTGTAAGAAATCCAATTAGCCAGCAAGCCTTTTGCTTTGGCGTTAACGGTGCGCCCCACCATAAACGCAAAATCCGATTTTGCATCAACCCGATCCCAAAGCGCTACAAGATGATGTTCCGCTAAACGATTCTCTGCAATGGACTCACCTTGCTGATACAACCTGTACTGGGTAAACACATCCATACCCATTTGTCTTAATACCTCAACAGACAAAAAATTCCGCAAGATTAATTCATGAGCCAAATCCACCACCGCAATGGCCGATACTGTTTTAAGCTGGAGCTTGGACATAAGCCCCTCTTATTTGAACCAATTTACCACAAACATGAAACCAGTTACCTCACGCATAACAAACAGAAAATTTACAATCAATACCGTCTCACTATTAATCGACTCAATACATAAACCATTGCGAAACATAGGCTAACAATATGCAGAATGCGGAACAAGCCATACCAGATACCAAGCTGACTAGCGATTCAGGAATACAATCAGAATTTGAGGAATATTCAATTCTAACAGATTCGGCGCTTCGAAAAATCATACCATCAGGTCCAGCCATTTTAGATAAACGCATTCAGCCAACCTTGGATTTTTATTCACTGGAATTTCTATCTAAGGCCTGCCTTGTGATCTTAGGTACCCGTTCAAATGCCGTACCCATGATGGCACTGCATTACCGTCAGCATATTAGCATTGAAAATGAATCCTGCTTAACAATCAAAGGTTTACCCAATAACTTTGAGAATATAGGTAATACTCATACTTTCGCCAGCTTATTCATCATTGTACCGGGTATTGGACACAGCTTGCGCATTAACGGTCAACTTGAAAACAGCCGTCAGCAGTTTCGATTTCATATAAACGAGGTGTATTTTCATTGCGCCAGAGCCGCCGCACGATCTGAGTTATTCGATCACAGTGCTACATCAAATTTAGACACCGAAATCACTGAACAAACGATCATAGAACGCTCGCCTTACTTATTATTAAAAACAACAAATAAGCATGGGAAAACCGAAATTTCACCTCGTGGCGATGAAGTGGGGTTTGTAAAACTCATAAACACTAACACAGTGTTTATACCTGAACGCCCAGGCAATAAAATTGCCGTTAGTCTTCGTAATATCATTCAATGCTCAGATGTTGAAATCCTTTTCATCGTCCCTCATAGCCCCTACACACTTAATGTCAGAGGTATGGCTACCATCACAAAAGAGCCAATACTTTTACAGTTAAGTGATATTAATGGGAAAAAAGCAAAAGTCGGTATTAGAATTGAAATACTCGAAAAAACCTTTCAATTAGATAAAAATATAGAAGCATGTGATTTATGGAATAGTGAAAAATTTGAGAACAAACAATCATTAACACCTTTCTCTAAGGCCCTATCGTCTCATATCAATGGCACAGGCTTACTTGGTAAGGCCACTCACTTAATTGTAGACGCCGTTGTGAAACACGACATGAACAACCTATATTAGACCGGCTCTATTAACCGCACACTAGCCAATGGTTTTTGCACAAATAGTTATCACGCGCACCAAAACAAAACACAATCAAAATACATTCACAGGATGCCTTCAATGCATTAACCATTTTTCATCAATCAAAGAACAAACGAGTTTTAAAAAGTTCACAGGCCAAGCAGTTGATTTTATTCATTTTCTTACTGCATCTTTTTTATTTTTTCACCTGTTCTCTTTATTTGGTGTACAACTTGCTGAACCTCTGTATAGGTCCGCAACCAAGAGGTTGCACCGGATGGAGGCTCGCGATTGTTGAATGATTGGCAAGACACCATTGAATTTGCGCAAACCTTTCGCCGCAAATTACATCAGTACCCTGAGTTAAGTTGGCAAGAACATAACACGGCCACCGCCATTCGGGATCAACTGGATGAATTTAATATCCCTTGGCAAACCTGTGCGCAAACCGGCACCGTGGCCTGGATTAATCCAAGTGGCAGCAAACCGGCCATTGCACTTCGCGGCGACATCGACGCACTGCCCATTCATGAAGAAACCGGTAAAGCATGGCAGTCCACTCAACAAGGGTGCATGCACGCCTGCGGTCACGATGGTCACACCGCCACCTTACTTGCCACCGCTCGTTGGTTAAAACTGCACGAACACACACTGACAAAAACCATTGTTTTATTATTTCAACCCGCCGAAGAAGGAGGCCATGGCGCACGTGAAATGATCGCCGACGGCGCACTGCATGATGTTGGTGAAGTATATGGTTGGCATAACTGGCCCGCATTACCCTACGGGACTTTTGCTTGCCCAGATGATCTTGTGATGTGTGGCAATGGCACCTTTACCATTCGCTTAAAAGGCAGTGGCGGTCACGCCAGCCAACCAGAACAATGTGCGGACCCGGTTCTGGCCGCCAGTGCCGTGACCATGGCATTACAACAAATTTGCAGCCGCCAACTGGCGCCTCAAAAAGCCGCTGTGGTCAGTGTTACTCGTATTCAAAGTGGTGATGCCCTTACGGTCATCCCGCAGTATGCGCATATCGGTGGCAGCATTCGGGTGCCCGATGAAGCAACCCGAAACATCATTAATGAATCCATTACCGACATCGCCATGAAAACCGCCGCAGCCTATGGCGTCAATTGCGAGGTGGAACATCAAATGCGTTACAGCGCCACCATTAATCATGCCCAACCGGCCACCAATGCTCGTAACACTTGGAAAAGTCTATATGGCGAGCAAACGCTGGCCCACGGGCAGTCACTTCCCATCATGGCATCCGAAGATTTTAGTTATTACCTACAACACAAACCTGGTGCCTTTGCATTAATCGGCAGCAACGACGGTCGCAACCACGACGTACCATGCCATAGCCCTAACTATGATTTTAACGACCGCTTAATAAATGATGTATGCCGCTGGTTTTGCAGACTGTGCGGAATGAAAACGCCACCTTGAACATACCTTCAACCACGCCGAATTTTATTCCCGTAACCTGAAGGATATTATTATGACTATTTTTGAACAGCGCGAATCATCGATTCGTGCTTATAGCCGCGTCTACCCTGTTGTTTTTAAAACCGCAAACAATGCCCGTCAAACCGACGACACAGGCAAAGAATATATCGATTTTTTTGCCGGTGCTGGCGTATTAAATTTTGGCCACAACAACCCCGCCATGAAAAACGCCATCATAGAGTACCTCAATAAAAACGGCGTCTTACACAGTTTGGATATGCAAACCCAAGCCAAAGCTGAATTTATTCAGCACTTTACCGACGTCATTCTTAAACCGCGTAACATGCCTCACCGCTTACAATTCACAGGTCCAACCGGAACCAACGCTGTAGAAGCCGCCATGAAATTAGCACGCCGTGTCACTGGCCGACAAAATATCGTGGCCTTTGATCAAGGCTTTCATGGCATGACTCTCGGTGCACTGGCTGCCACCGCTAACGAATACTTTCGCTCAGCCGCTGGCGTGCCATTAGAGCATGTCACCCATCTGCCTTTCGCAGAACAATCGGATAACAGTGATGAATCCATCACCGCATTACGAGAAGTCTTTTTAGATCACAACGCACCGGCACCGGCTGCTTTTTTAATTGAAACCATTCAAGCAGAAGGCGGTGTAAATGTGGCTGATAAAAATTGGATTGAAGCCATCGCCGCCATCGCAAAAGAATTAGGCGCACTGCTCATCGTAGACGACATACAAGTGGGCTGTGGTCGCACAGGTTCGTATTTTAGTTTTGATGACTTAGATATTGATCCGGATATTGTCTGTCTTGCAAAAGGCATCGGTGGCATTGGCACACCCTTAGCCATGAACCTAGTTCGCCCTGAATTGGATGACCATTGGTCCCCTGGTGAACATACCGGAACATTTCGCGGACAAAATTTATCCTTTGTAGCGGGCAAGGTCGCCCTAGATTTCTTTACCAATGACACCCTCATGAACAAGGTCAACGCAAACGTTGACTTTATGCATTCGCAATTAAAACCCCTATTAAACAGTGACCCCTCACTGCAATTACGCAGTAAGGGCATGATCATGGGGCTGGATGTGGGAGATGGTGAACGTGCCAGTGCCATTGTACAAAAATGTTTTATTGACGGGCTGATTGTGGCCAGCTGCGGCATGGGGGGCAAGGTAATAAAACTCATTCCACCACTGACCATTCCACAAACGGACCTTGCAGTGGGATTAAACATTTTAATCAACGCCACGCGCCACGTTATGGAGGAAGCCGCATGATCAAACGCGATGATATGACCTTTCCCGCAGGCGAATATGAACGTCGCCTGAATGATTTACGCATGCGCATTGCAGAGCGTCACCTAGATGCAGTGGTGATTTCTGACCCGGCCAACATCATGTATTTAACCGACTACCAAACCACCGGTTATTCATTTTTTCAGGCGTTAGTCGTACCGTTAGAAAAAGAGCCATTCATGATCACCCGTGCACTGGAAGAATCCAACGTGATCGCTCGCACCTGGGTGGACTTAACACGGCCCTATCCCGATACCGGTGACGCCATGCAAATGTTGGTCGATGCCCTACGTGAATTTGGCTTGGCAAATAAACGCATTGGTTACGAACGTAATAGTTATTTTTTCCCCGCCTATCACCAAGATGTGATTCACACCACATTGAAACATGGCAAGTTATTAGATTGCTTTGGCATTGTTGAAGAGGGTCGCATTTGTAAATCGGCGGTGGAAATTGAACTGATGAAAAAAGCCGCCTTTGCCACAGAAGCTGGCATGGCGGCGGGTATTGATGCCTGTCGTGTTGGCGCCACCGAAAACGAAGTGGGTGCGGCCATTAGTGACGCCATGTTTCGTGCCGGGGGTGAACCCCCAGCCGTCATGCCTTATGTCACCTCTGGCCCGCGAACCATGATCGGTCACGCCACATGGGAAGGCCGTGTCATGCAAGATAATGAACACGCTTTCTTAGAGGTGGGTGGATGTTATCGACGTTACCATACCGCCATGATGCGCACTGTCATCTTGGGTGAAATGGGTGACTCCATGTACCGTGCACAACAAACCATGAAGCATGCCTTACGTGAAGTGCATTCTATTTTACAACCGGGTATGACCGTTTCAGATGTGGATAATCTGGTACGCAACATCATCAGTGATAATGACATTGGCGCGCGTTTAATTACCCGCTCGGGTTACTCTATTGGCATTGCCTTCCCACCCAGCTGGGACGAAGGTTATATGCTGAGCTTAAAACAAGGGCAGTCTACTATTTTACGCGAAGGCATGAC
>NYTP01000112.1 GCA_002683575.1 Bermanella sp. | reverse complement strand
CGTTTTGACAGTTATATAACACTGTCAGTGGATTAATCGCGCAATTGATCATGAATTTTCGCCACATCACTTGTTGAATATTGTCATGCCACTCAAAGTATGTATCAGGTAGCCACTGCTTTAATTCATCTTTTTGCTCATGACCATTAAGAGCGCCAATACTATTTACCCCTATTCCTGCGTGCATAAGAGTATGGGGATCTTTTTTGTATGCTCCCTCTGTTGAGCTGCAGGCGTAGAGTTTAATATCAGGAAAGGCTTCACTGATACGTTGCTGCGAACCGAGTCCATTTTGTAACAGAATAACCTGACTTTCGTCATTAAGATGCGGCTTTACACTGTTGATGGCGTCAAATGCATCGTACGCCTTTGTTGCAATGACTAAGTACTGAATAGGGTTGCAGATGTCTTGTGCCAAAATGCTTTGGCCTGTTACCTGCTTTGCATACGGCAAAACATCAAATGAATAAAGGTTGTTGTTGGTATGTCGTTGAATAAAGTGTAATGAGTGCTGGGGATAAAAGTAACTCGCCCATAGGCTGCCCATGGCACCTGAACCCAATATATAAATATCATGCATAGTCAAATTAAACGGTGGCGGTTTTCCAAGAACGCTCAATATACCGTAAATATTTGGCTGGGTGGTGTAGGTGGATAGAATTTATTTTAAGTGTCAGTGTCGTCTCATCTATATTTAGCTGCTTAGCTGCAATGTAAAGCGGTCCTTTAGCAATTTGCGTAAACATCCAAGCGAGTAAGAAGTGGGCATCAGGTAAGCTGTGATGACGTTGTCGCCCTAACCAGTTTTCTGTGTCTAAGCCATTGTTTTCAACCAAGCATTGAATACAACGCTGCCAAGTAAGTAGGTGCTCGCTTTCCGGGGTTTCATTTAATTTTGATTGATAGTTGGAGCGCGCCTGCATTAAGTAATGGGCATCGGCGTAGGCTAAATAATAATCATGATTACCGCTACAAAATACCGACTGAGCTTCAGTATTAGCAATGGCCATATAATCGTAAAACCGACGTAAGCGTTGGCCGTAATGTGGGGACAAGGTGGCCAAAATCGTTTCGGTATTCACACCTGTTTGTTGTGTGCCTATGTAATCATGGTATGAGCTATACAAAAATTGCTCAGGTGAACTGCATTTTTTTTGCTCTACGGGTAAATAATGAATATGGCGCAGAGTTTTACATAGGTGTTTAGGCTGGATTAAAACCTGATGAATATGATCATCATCAAATAAGTAGCCCGTTTCACCGGTCGTATCTTGATGCCACTGGTTGTAGTGCATCAACCAAGATTCTAACCAGTAACTTGGTGGTTTATGGCTCAACACGAGAAGGTGTATCCCATCTGGAAACAGACAATAACCATACAAATCAATATCGGTGTGGGTTTCAAGCGAGCTTAAGAGGGCGTCATAAGCGAAGACACTGCTGAACAGTGACTGTTGCTGAGCGCTGGATATGTGCAGGTAATAATGCTGCTGGGCCAAGTCTAGGCTGATTTTTTTGTCCATAGTTAAAAAATAGACTAACTGGTGTGTTTTACCAATATTCGCAATTTACGTCCGTGAATTTGACCGTTTTTGCCTAGTTTACAAATAACACATGAATTTTTCCCTTAGCCCGTTAGAATTGGCGTTTATTGATTGTTTTATTCCTAGGAGATGAAGATGCCATCGTTTGACGTAGTTTCTGAGATTGATCATCACGAAGCCAGTAATGCTGTGGACCAAGCAAACCGTGAATTAGAGCGTCGTTATGATTTAAAAGGTAAAAATGCATCGTTTGAACTTAACGAAAGCGTGATTACCATGACGGCCAATGAAGAGTTTCACATTGATCAAATGAAACCCATTCTAGAGGCCAGTCTTATTAAGCGCAGCATTAAAGTGAGCTGCCTTGAATATGGCAAGTTAACCGGTGCCGGTAAACTAGTTAAAATGACCGCTACTTTGCAACAGGGTATTGATAAAGACCTAAGTAAAAAAATGGTGAAGATGGTCAAAGAAAATAAATTAAAGGTGCAAGCGGCTATTCAAGGTGAAACCATTCGTGTAACAGGTAAAAAGCGCGATGATTTGCAAGAAGCCATGGCACTTTGGAAAAATGATGAGTCCATTATCATGCCGTTACAGTTCAAGAACTTTAAAGATTAATGGATATTAAATCCCTTCAAGCCCAGCACAGCTGGAGCGAAAGCTTTAAGGCGCTTTTTCAGCGCCAGGTTTTTTTTATGCTTCTGCTGGGCTTTTCAGCCGGCCTACCATTGATGCTGATCTTTTCATCTCTGTCTTTGTGGTTGGGTGAGGCGGGGATTAGTAAGTCCACGGTAACGTATTTTAGTTGGGCTGCCTTGGGTTACAGCTTTAAATTTGTTTGGGCGCCGCTCGTCGATTGTCTGCCACTGCCTGTTTTAACCAAAGTATTGGGCCTGCGTCGCTCTTGGTTGTTGCTTGCTCAGGTGGGCATCATCAGTGCGATTTGTATCATGGCATCTTCCAATCCCATTATTGATGCAGATTTAACATGGATGGCTATTGGCGCTGTTTTGTTGGGGTTTTCGGCTGCCACCCAAGATATTTCCATTGATGCTTATCGCATAGAAGTGGCATCCGCCGATATGCAGGGCTTATTAAGTGCCGCTTATATTGCAGGCTATCGTATTGCAATGATTGTCGCGGGTGCCGGTGCCTTGTATTTAGCCAGCTATCTTGGTTCTACCACTGAGTTATATGTTTACCAGGCGTGGCAATATACCTATTACGCCATGGCGTTATTTGGGCTGGTGGGGGTCGTGGCGACATTTTTAATTTCAGAACCGATCAAGCGCGAGTCGCAATTCACTCATTCATCTAATGAATATTTAGGCTTATTGTTGGCTTTTTTGGTGTGTGTAGTGGGCTTTGTGGTGTGTTTCTATTTAAGCCGCGATATATCTGACCAATTAAAGGTACTGCTGACAGATGCTTTAAATAATAAGGCGTTATCGGGTTTTGCCATTGAGTTATTACGTTTGGCATGTGCGCTGGTTGTTGCGGTGGTACTTGGTAGGCTGTGTATTTTAATGGGTGTCGCTAATCGACAAATGTTGGCTCACAGCTATGTGTCCCCGGTTAAACAATTCTTCGATGATTATGGCGTTAAAACCGCTTGGTTGTTATTGGCGCTGATTGGTTTGTATCGCATCAGCGATATTGTGCTAGGCGTTATGAGTAACCTGTTTTATCAAGATTTAGGTTTTACCAAGGTCGATATTGCTAATGCTGTGAAGTTTTTTGGTTTAGCTATGACCATTATTGGCGGGTTCTTAGGCGGCATCTGGGTGATGCGTCATGGTGTGATGCGAGTATTGTTTATTAGTGCATTATTGGTTGTGGTGACCAATATGATGTTCATCGCATTGTATTTCTCAGGTAAGAATGTGGCTGTGTTATACGCAGTGGTGTCTGCTGACAACCTGGTTGCCGGTATTGCAACGGCGGCTTTTGTAGCGTTTTTATCCAGCTTAGTGAATGTGCAATTTACCGCAATGCAATACGCAATCTTCTCCTCCCTTATGACCTTGATACCTAAGATATTAGCGGGTTATTCGGGCAGTATTGTGGAGAGTATTAGCTACCCTGGTTTTTTCATTTTTACAGGCTTTATCGGCCTGCCTATATTGCTCTTAGTTGTGTTAACTCAGAGATCGTTGCAAGTACACGAACAGGCTGTCAGCCAAGAAAATAGGGCTTCTTGACTGTATCATTAGTGATGGGAACTCCCTCACTGAGAAGTCGAGCGCGTTGTTCGGTGTAGGCGTCAGATTGTTTTGGTAAGCTGATTTTTCCTTGGCTATTTATAACTCTATGCCAAGGAAGTTGTGTATCTTTTGGTAGGTTCTTTAGCGTTCGCGCCACTTGTCTGGCGTGATTCGCATAACCTATTTGGCGAGCCAGCTGGCCATAACTGATGGTATGGCCAAATGGTATGTGGCTTAGCTCAGCAAAAATTAAGTCGTCAAAATTCATCCCTGAATCTTAACACAGGCATCTTTTAGCTGGCTTTTAATTTACGAATTTGCACGCGTAAGGTATCCGACATGCCCTTGAGTTGCTCGCTTAATTCAAGGGTTTCTTTTGCATGCTTGGAGCTGTCTTCGGCAATGCTGGTGATTTCGTTGACGTTTTGAGAGATGTCATCCGAGACACTGCTTTGCTCTTGAGCTGCTTGTGCGATTTGTTCGTTGGTGCCTAGTATTTGTTGAATATCATGGCTGATTTGCTCGATGGTTTCGCCAGCCTGATTCACTTGCGTGACACTCTCTTCTGTTCTGGTTTGGCCAGACTCGATTGCCGTTACCGCATTCAGAGCGCCGTTTTGAACGTTCTCAATAATGGTATGGATTTCTGCGGTACTTTCTTGTGTGCGCTGGGCAAGGGTACGTACCTCGTCGGCTACCACCGCAAACCCTCGGCCTTGTTCGCCAGCCCGGGCCGCTTCAATGGCCGCGTTTAAGGCCAGTAGGTTAGTTTGTTCGGCAATGCCCTTAATGACGTCGAGCACGGTACCCACATTTTTAGTGTCCATTTCTAAATTACGCACCACTTCTGCGGTACTGGATATTTGTTCACTGGTGGTATTAATGCTGGCAATAGCATGGCGCATGATTCCCACGCCCGTAGATGCGGATTTTTCAACATCGTTTGCTACACCGGCAGCGTCTTGCGCGTGTCTCGCCACCTCAGCCGAAGCAGCTGACATCTCTGTAATGGCCGTAGCCATCTGGTCGGTGCGTTGGTATTGATCATGTGTGCCATTTTGAATGGTGCTAGCAATGGCGTGTAGTGATTGAGCACCCTCACTTAATTGGGTAATAGAGTCGCTAATCGCAGACGCGCCTTCGTTCAAGTTTGCTTGAAGCTGAGACACAGCGGTATACATTTGAGCGATTTCATCATTGCCTTGGCGTGCATCAACTTTGAAGTCTAGCTGGCCAAGGGCCAAGTCAGTTATGTATTTTCTGGCTTGGGTTATGGGTGTGCAAATCCAATTATTAATGAGCACAGATGCTAAAAAGAAGATGCCAATCATAGCCACTAAAATAACACTCATACCAGTGATGACGGTTGAGTTTGCTGCCGTTGTTGCTTCTTCGCTGTGTACTTTAGCTTGATTAAATGCCGACTCTGTAACCGCCGTGGCCATTTTTGTGGGGGCGCGATCAATCCCAGAAACGGCTTTATCGCCGGCAAAATGGTCATACCCGGCAGCTGAAAAAGCCTCGTAACCGGTTTTATATTGACCTAAAAGGGTTTTGTGCGCGCTCAGAAAGGTATTGGTTAGTTTTTTGGTGTCAGGGCTTGCCGTCAGAGTAATGACTTTCTGCCCTAACTCTTGAACCTTATCATGTTGTTTTTGGAATTTACCCCAGTACTTTTCGCGTTTAGCATCATCTTTACCACGCAATAATACGTTTTTCCATTCCTGTACTTGAATCTTAAATTCAAGCGCCATGGCATCCGCAGCCAATGCTGCAGCGACATCATGGTCTAAGACCCCTTCAAATTCATGGACCTTGTCAGACAAAGATAAAAAGGAGACGCCACTGATGATGCCCATGCCTATAATGCCGGAACCAATAATGGCGAGTAATTTACCGCGTAAGCCTAGTGACATAATAGATGTCTCCGTTTAGAACGACCTTAATAAATTAAGTCTAGTACTAAAATGCAGATATGCAGGCTTAGTTTTATGGCGTTAATTTATAGTCTCAAGCCACCATCGAGCTCAATAATCCGGCCGTTCATGTAGTCGTTTTCCAGTAAAAATGCCACGCTGTGGGCGATCTCGTCCGCCTCGCCCATGCGTTTAGCTGGAATCATAGCCGTCATTTTAGCGAGTACGTCTTCTCGAATACTGGCCGTCATGTCGGTGCGGATAAACCCAGGTGCGATGGCGTTACTGCGAATACCGTAACCCGATAGCTCTTTTGCCCATGCGACGGTTAATGAGGCAACACCGGCTTTGGCGGCGCTGTAGTTACTTTGCCCCATGTTCCCCGCACGGGAGATGCTTGAAATGTTGATAATACAACCGGCTTGCTGCATTTGAGCGCTTTGATAAGCAAATTCGCGTCCGCACAAGAATACACCGGTTAAATTAACGTCAATCACGCTTTGCCAATGAGATAAGGGCAGCTTAGTCAATTGGCCATCCTTTTGTTTGATCAAGAGGCCGTCGCGCAGAATGCCTGCATTGTTTACCAGTGCGTTGAGGGCGCCAAAGTCAGTGCCAATCGTTTGAAATGTTTCCTCAACATCGGCCTCTTTGGCCACATTACACAGGTAATACTGAACTTTTGGGCTGCCAGCTTGTTCGCATAAAGTCTGAGTAGTGGCCAATTTATCGGCATCTAGATCTATTAAGGCTAACTTCGCATGTTTTTGAGCGAGGTAGAGGGCCATAGATTGCCCTAAGCCTTGAGCCGCACCGGTAATCACAATGACGCTATTTTCAATTTGCATAAGTGACCTTTCTAGAGAGTGGTTAAAAAAGAAGGGTTTCACCTTAGCGTGTTCTTTGCGATTCGCCAATACGTGCCAAGTGCGTTTTATTAGCTTGGCCAAAAGCCGGTGATGATTCCCATGATGATAAACAGGCTGGCCGCTAATATGCGGGTGGCATTGAGCGGCAGTCGTTTCATCAGAGCCTCGCCAAAATAAATAACAGGGATGTTGGCCAGTAACATGCCGATGGTGGTACCCAGTGTCACCCATAATAGGTTTTGGTATTGAGCGCCTAACACCACAGTAGCCACTTGTGTTTTGTCGCCAATTTCCGCTAGGAAAAATAAAATAAGGGTGGCGAAGAACGGCCCAAGATTGGCCATCAGGTTGGTTTCTTCGTCCATTTTGTCAGGAATAAGAATCCACAAACCAATGGCGATAAAACTGCCCGATAAAATGTACTGCACCCAGTCGCTGCTGAGCCATTGAATAGAATACTGCCCTAGCCACGCGCTTAAACCATGGTTAATAATCGTGGCCAGCAAAATACCGGCAATAATGGCCCGTTTGTTTGAAAATCGTGCAGCAAGCAAAAGAGACAGAAGTTGAGTCTTATCGCCAATTTCAGCCAGGGCGACAGTAAGAGTTGAAGTGAATAATGCTTCCATGAAGGGCTCCGGCGGGATTCGAACCAAAGGTAAACGACAACCTCCCGCCATTGGGGTTGCTATTTACCTTAAGTCTTGCCGATGCGCGAGTATAAAACTCATCACACGATGCCACCATAAGCCATGAGGGCTCAATTATGTTGACAGCATCACCAATAATATTGGCAGGCTACTCCCCTAAGATGGCGCGCATTATAAGCTGCAGCTGTGGGTTGTCAATCGAGGGGCATGATCTTAAAAAATGGAGGGTTTGGCTAGCAATCAAATGTGCTCGTTGTTTTCCATGGCACCGCGTCATACTGTGTATCCTGTACATATACGCTTTTTGCCAAAGCTGGCCCCATGAACGCAGTGAGTGTATTGGGTCTCCATGGCACCGCGTTATACTGTGTATCCTGAACATATACGCTTTTTGCCATCCATGGCACCGCGTTATACCGTACATCCTGTACATAAAAAAGCCCCGAGGAATCCTCGGGGCAAGCGGTCTACACAACAATGACAGGATAACTAGATAGGGTTAGACTTCGGCATAGCGGTGGCTTAAGGCATCAAAGAATTGTTCCCTAAGCTTGCTGACTTCACGTTTAATGTCTTGGGCTTCTTGTTCATTTAAATCTTTTTTATCAATATAAAAGTGGCGGCGAAAAAAAATCACCTTGCTGCGAAATTTGCGCAGGCTTTTATACAGTGGCTTTTCATTGAGTAATAACAGCTTAGATTCGGCAGCGGTTAGCTCATTGAAGCTATGGACCAGCTCATCAAGCACCAAGTAAAGTTCGCTGCGGCGGCTTTGAGGCCAGTCGTAACGGTTTTTGGTGGCATTCATGTATTCATTGATTAATTCGAAGTACTTCATAAATACGTGATGGACTTGTTCTGCTTGTTGCGCAATGCCTTCTAATAAATCACGCTGGTGGTCTAGGCGCTGCTGGGCTCGGTTGTGCTTAATGCGCATGCCCGATAGCCAGTACCCAGATAAACCGGCAATCATGGCACCAAGGGTGACCTTGATGCTGGTATCTAAAATGACGATCAGTTCTTGCATGGTATCTCCGCGTCAAAAAAACGATGGTTATCCTTGAAAAGCAAAAACAACACCACCATTAAGGTATCTTGGTAAAAAAGAGAGAAATTATGAGATTTTTATTGTTATTGGTCCTATTGCCCCTTATTGAAGTGGCAGTCTTTGCGCAAGTTGGTGGTAAGTTAGGGGCTATGACCGCGGTTTTTATGACCTTGTGTACCGCATTCTTAGGGGTGTTTTTAATCAAGACCCAGGGTTTTCGCACATTAAGTTTGGTTCGTGAGCAAATTGCTCAAGGTCAAATGCCGGCGCAAACCGTTTTAAGTGGTTTGATGGTGTTTATTTGTGGCGCATTGCTGCTAATACCGGGATTTGTCACCGATACATTGGCTTTGATCGGCCTTTTACCCTTTGTTCGCAATACATTGGCAGCGGCTATTTTACAAAAAGGCATGATCATACAGCCTGGTGGGCAAGCTCCAGGTCAGGGGCCGACAAAGGGTGAAAGCGGTAATGTTATTGAAGGTCAGTACCGCCGGGAAGATTAATTGAAAAAAAACTCAGGTAAGGTGTTGAATTCTCCTTAGCCGCCCCCATTTTAACAACACGATTTTAATCCGGTGATGCTAAGTCACTTAATAATAAAAGAATTGGCTGTCTCAGCCATTTAACACTGAAACTCGTTTGGAGATACGTTAATGAAAATCCGTCCGTTACACGATCGAATTGTTGTTCGTCGTAAAGAAGAAGAAACTAAAACGGCTGGCGGTATCGTGCTTCCTGGCGCAGCTGCGGAAAAACCGAACCAAGGTGAAGTCGTAGCAGTCGGTACTGGCCGCATTTTACAAAATGGTGATGTTCAAGCCCTAGCGGTAAAAGAGGGTGATACCGTATTGTTTGGTCAATACGGCACTAACACAGTAAAAATTGATGGCGAAGAGCTATTGATTATGAGCGAAGGCGAGATCTACGGCATCATTGAAGCTTAATCTTCAGTTCACGTTTGTTATTTTCAATAAGTATATTTTAAGGAGTTGAATCATGGCTAAAGAAGTAATTTTTAGTGATAGCGCTCGCAAAAAAATGCTGGCGGGTGTCAACGTTTTAGCAGACGCAGTAAAAGTAACCTTAGGACCAAAAGGTCGTAACGTTGTTTTAGACAAATCTTTTGGTGCACCAACCATTACTAAAGATGGTGTATCGGTTGCAAAAGAAATCGAGCTAGAAGACAAGTTCGAAAACATGGGCGCGCAAATGGTTAAAGAAGTGGCGTCTCAAGCAAACGATAAAGCGGGCGACGGTACTACGACTGCAACAGTTTTAGCACAAGCCATCATTAATGAAGGTCTTAAGTCGGTTGCTGCTGGCATGAACCCAATGGATCTTAAGCGTGGTATTGATAAAGCCACTGCGGCTGTTGTAGAAGAGTTAGCCAAACTAGCACAACCATGCGCTGATGGTAAATCCATCGCACAGGTAGGTACTATTTCTGCAAACTCTGATAGCACGGTAGGTGACTTGATTGCTCAAGCAATGGAGAAAGTAGGTAAAGAAGGTGTGATTACCGTTGAAGAAGGCCAAGGTCTTCAAGACGAACTTGAAGTGGTTGAAGGTATGCAGTTTGATCGTGGTTACCTATCACCTTACTTCATTAATAACCAAGAAAAAATGAATGTTGAGCTAGAGAACCCTGTGATTCTTTTAGCCGACAAGAAAATTGATAACCTACAAGAAATCATCCCATTGCTAGAAGCAGTTGCTAAGTCTGGTCGCCCACTATTAATCGTAGCGGAAGACGTTGAAGGCCAAGCACTAGCAACCTTAGTGGTTAACACTATGCGTGGTACCTTCAAGGTAGCGGCGGTTAAAGCGCCTGGTTTTGGTGATCGTCGTAAAGCTATGTTGCAAGACATTGCGATTCTAACCGGTGGTAAAGTGATTTCTGAAGAAGTCGGTATGAGTCTTGAAACCACGACTTTAGAAGACCTAGGTACAGCTAAGAAGATCGTAATCGACAAAGAAAATACCGTTATGGTTGGCGGTGCAGGCTCTGAAGCCGATGTTAAAGTACGTTGCGATCAAATTCGCAGTGAAGCGGAAGCATCTACTTCTGAATATGACAAAGAAAAACTGCAAGAACGTCTGGCTAAATTAGCCGGTGGTGTTGCGGTGATCAAAGTCGGCGCTGGCTCTGAAATCGAAATGAAAGAGAAAAAAGACCGCGTTGAAGATGCCCTTCAAGCCACTCGCGCAGCGGTAGAAGAAGGCGTAGTAGCCGGTGGTGGTGTTGCATTGATTCGTGCCTTAAGCCAAGTAACGGTTCAAGGTGACAACGATGACCAAAATGTTGGTATCGCGTTAGCACTTCGTGCAATGGAAGCGCCGATTCGTCAAATCTCTGCCAATGCAGGTGATGAAGGTTCTGTTGTTGTGGATAAAGTGAAATCCGGTGAAGGTAACTTTGGTTACAACGCGGCAACAGGTGTATACGGTGACATGATCGAAATGGGGATTCTTGACCCTGCGAAAGTGACACGCTCTTCACTTCAAGCAGCGGCTTCAATTGGTGGTTTAATGATCACTACAGAAGCCATGGTTGCAGAGATTCCTGAAGAAAAAGGCGCGGCCATGCCAGATATGGGTGGCATGGGCGGAATGGGTGGTATGGGCGGCATGATGTAATTCAGCCTTTCACCTTACGCTATAAAAGAAGGTCTCCTGAGGGAGGCCTTTTTTTTGCCTTGTAAATAGTGCTTATTTTTTGTGCGCTGGCTCACTTAGTCTAATATTTTGTCAAATTTTACCGTTTTGTTTCACTTTTTTGTCATACAGTGGTGTTACAGTCTTGCTTACCTGCTTTACAATGGTGCCCCTTAGATTTGTACAAGGTTGTTGCATAGTGGCTAAGGCCAAAGGAAATAAACGCTTAATTGCCGTCAGTATTATTATTTATGTTGTTTGCTTAATCGCACTTACCCCATTGAATGTGGTTTATCGAGCCCTGTCACCTAACAACTTACCGGTTGATGTGTTGGCGGTTTCCGGCACCCTATGGCAAGGTCAGGTGGTTGTTAAGCACGCAATGACAGGTCAAGTATCGAGTGATTGGTCGTTACACCCATGGAGTTTGCTAACGGGTAATATCAAAGCGGATCTTGCAGTGGACTCCAATGCTGCTCAGTTTAATACTCAACTTTCTTATAATGCGTTGTCACAGCAAGTTAACCTTGAAAAAACCAGCGGTTTTGTCAGTGCAGGGTTGATCAATCGTGTGATCGCACAATCAAAAACTCAAATTAACGGTGATATTGAACTGACTAATACCGATATTATCTACAACCTAGCAACAGGTGAAAGCGATCAAGCCAATGGCCAGCTTGTTTGGATGGGTGGGCAGGTGAATTACCCTAAAGGTCGTAAAATGGCATCGGCCAATTTACCCATGTTAGTTGCTAAATTAAGCAGTCAAAATAATGAGTTACACGCGCAAGTGGCAACTGTGGAAGGTCTACAGGTGGCCAATGCCAGTTTAAAGAAAGATGGCTGGGCCAATGTAGCGGTGCGAAAAGCCATGATCGATTTAGTGGGTGAGAAGTGGCCGAACAAGGTTTCGGCTGATGCCATCGTATTTGAAATTTCTGAGCGTATTTTAACTCGCTAGTAATAAGGTTTATTCGTGCATTGGACAGAACATAAAGCATTCCAACCCAGTATTACCGCAGCTAAGTGGGTATTGAGTGTATGCGTGTCTTATCAGCTGGCAGTCCTTACCTGGCTGATTATTGATCAGCCAGTTGTGGTATTACCAGAAGCGTCCCAAGGGCAGGCGGACATGGTTGCCATGCCTCAGTCGTATGGACTTGCGCAAAGAGATATTTTTGGCAGTGCCGCGCAAACAGCCCTTATACCTCAGCAAGAAATTGATGCGCCCAAAACCCGTTTACGTCTGTTACTAATGGGTGTGTTTGTGGCCACAGATAAAACGCAATCCAGTGCCATTATTGCCGAGCAAGGTCGCGACGGTAAGTTCTTCAAGGTTGGTGATCGCGTGCAAGGGCGTGCTTTATTGTCTCAAGTATATGAAGACAAGGTGATTTTAGATAACAGCGGTAAGTTTGAAACATTAACCTTCGCAGAAACCAAAAAAGCGTTGCAAGGCATTACCGCCAATACTCGCAAGATCGGCTCTGCATCTCAGCCTAGGCCTTCTTCGCGCAGTAATAAAAAAGAATTTAAACAAGCGCTGCGTGGTGTGCGCACAGCAGAACAATTTGTTGGCTTTGCTAAGCAGCAATTAGAGGACCCGCAGCAAGCCATGGAGAACCTTGGTTTACAAGCAACCGGTGATGGCTATGTGTTAACACCATCATCCACAATGTTAATGAGCATTGGGATGAAACCGGGGGATAAATTAATTTCTGTTAATGGTTACCAACTGGGTAACCCAGAGCAGGATAAATCAATTATTGATGAAGTTTACGCATCTGGAAGTGCCCGCATTGTCATTGAACGTGGCAGTCGACGTATGACCATCAATCACGCGTTTTAAATATGGTCTTGGATATGAAAATAAGAAATTGGATTCACGCCGTCATTTTGTTGTTGCTACTCCCTAGCACCCTAACATTGGCCGAAGAACAAACATGGAAAGTCAGCTTAAAAGACGCAGATATTAAAGCGTTTATTTCACAGGTGGCCAATATAACCGGTTACAGTTTTGTGATTGACCCGCGAGTAAAAGGCAAGGTGACCATTGATTCAAACACATCCATGTCAAAAGACGACGTGTATGAAATGTTTCAATCGGTTTTACAGGTCCATGGCTTTGCGGCGATCCCTGCCGGTGGCATTATTAAAATTGTTCAGCAAAATGATACCAAGCAAGAAGGTGGCATGCCTACGGCTTTGCGTACGACGAAACAAAGCGAGCAGTTAATTACCCAAGTCATTCAAATCAAAGATACACCCGCATTGGATCTTGTCCCTATCTTACGTCCAATGGTGGCAAAGTATGGTCACTTAGCTGGTGTAAAAAGTGCTAACGCACTAATCGTTACAGACCATGCTTCTAACGTACGTCGTTTAGAAAAAATCATTGAGCGTTTAGATGGCTCAGGTGTATCAGAACTTGAAGTGGTGCAATTAGAAGAAGCCTGGGTTGGTGACATTGTTGATATTCTTACCAGTCTTGACCCTGAAAAAGTTAGCCAAGGTGGTAAAACAAAAGAGGCCAGTGGTGTGGCTGGGCGTATTCGAGTGGTCGCGGATGAGCGTGCTAATCGACTAATTATTCGCGGTGAAAAAAGCGCCCGTGAAAAAGTTAAAAATCTTATTGTAAGTTTAGATAAACCGTCTAAGTTTTCAGGTAAGGCGTCCGTTCTTCGCTTGCAGCACGCAGATGCAAAAGAAATGGCAGACCTATTGAAAAACTTAATGGGTGATGTCAAAGATGAAAAAGGCAAAAGCCAAGCCACCAATGGGGTGAGCATTCACGCCGATACTGGCTTAAATGCCTTAGTGGTGCGTGCGGAACCTTCTACCATGAGTGAAATAAAAGAGATCGTTTCACAACTGGACATTCGCCGTGCCCAGGTACTGATTGAAGCGGCAATATTAGAAGTGTCGGGCAATAAAGATAACCGTGTCGGCGTGCAAACCGCACTGGTTGATGGTGACGCCGTTGCCTCTGGTAGCAGTGATACGCCGCTGACCGCCACGAGCTTTTCAGATGCGGGCACCAGTATTATTGATATGATTACCGGTATTGCCAGTGGTACGTCGCTGCCGTTAAGTTCTGGTTTAACACTGGGTGGTGCTGGTAAAGCGGGCAGTAATGATTTTGCATTCTTAATTCAAGCGCTTGAATCGGTTTCCAATACCAACTTATTAAGTACGCCAAGTGTGATGACACTGGATAACCAAGAAGCTGAAATTATTGTCGGTCAAAATGTCCCTTTTGTTACGGGCCAACAAACCACTAGTAACAGCAGTTCAAACTTATTTAACACCATTGAGCGTAAAGACATTGGTACGACACTTAAAGTAATTCCCCATGTACAAGACGGCAAGTTTATTCGTTTAGAGGTTGAACAAAGCACGGAATCGGTTTCCACTACCACGGTAGAAGGGCAGTCAGATTTAATTACTAATAAGCGTGAAATCAAAACTCAGATTCTGGCCGAAGACGGTGAGATTATTATGCTGGGTGGTTTGATTCGTGATGCCGTTGAACAAAGTGAAAGTAAGGTACCTTTTTTAGGTGATATCCCAATTCTGGGTTGGTTATTCCGCTCTTCTAGTGAAGTGCATGTTAAGCAGAATCTAATTGTATTATTGAAGTCTTCGGTTATCTTGAGTAAAGAAACCAACCAAGAAGTTTTACGCCGTAAATACGATGGCATTTATGATGTGGATCTTAGTCGCCATATTGGTGATGAAGCCATTGATGATAAGTTACAGTCGTTATTTGATCACTAATCAATAGTGAGGCATAAAAAAACCAAGCTTAAGCTTGGTTTTTTTATGCCTGTTGATATGAAGCTGTTATAGATTTAGTTCATTAACAATTCTAAAGCAAGGTTCATATTTTGTTCCTCCAGGGAGCTTCATACGGTGTTGCTCGACCATGCTGCTCAAAAGTGACTCCATAGGGGCAATGATTTTACTGTCGCCATGAATTTCAAATGGTCCAAATTCTCTAACGGCTAATATACCGTCTTGTTTGACGTTGCCTGCCACAATGCCACTGAATGCACGGCGTAAGTTTGCCGCTAGAATATGAATCTCTTGATCAAAGGATAAATTTAATTTACTCATATTCTCGTGATTGGGAATAAAAGGAGTTTGAAATTCTTTATCAATGGTCAGCATCCAATTATAGAAAAAGGCATCGTTATTTTCTTTTCTAAATGTCGTGACCTTTTTAATATTATCGCGCATGTAAACCGCCACTTGCTCGGGGTCATCGATAATAATTTTATAGCGCTCACGGGCTTGCTCGCCTAGGCATTGCGCAATAAAAGCATCAATTTTTTCAAAGTAGGCTTTGGCTGAGCTTGGGCCGGTAAATACCAGTGGGAAAGGTATGTCTTTGTTTTTTGGGTGCAGTAAAATGCCCAACAAATATAAGATTTCTTCTGCGGTGCCCGCGCCGCCAGGAAATACGATGATGCCATGGGCACAACGCACAAACGCCTCTAAGCGTTTTTCGATGTCTGGCAGTATAACTAGCTCATTCACGATCGGGTTGGGGGCTTCTGCGGCAATAATGCCCGGCTCTGTAATCCCCACATAGCGCCCGCGACGATTATGTTGCTTAGCATGGCCTATGGTTGCGCCTTTCATTGGGCCTTTCATGGCGCCAGGGCCGCAACCGGTGCCCACATCCAATGCCCTTAGGCCAAGTTGGTATCCAACTACTTTTGTATAATCGTATTCTTCGCGACTAATACTGTGGCCACCCCAACAGACTACTAAGTCAGACGCCATGCCGTAACGCAACATGTTAGCGTTGCGTAAAATATGGAACACCATATTGGTGATTTGTTCGCTGTTTTGTTCTTGGTCGTCACTGGCGAGAAACTGAGGGTTATTAATGATTTCATCATGGATATAAATAATATCGCGCAGCACGGCAAATAAGTGTTCACGAATCCCAAAAATTACTTCGCCATCGACAAATGCATCGCTGGGCGCATTGATTAAATCCAATACGATACCGCGATCCAGTTGAATGACTTGAATATCAAAATCATCGTATTCCTTTTTTTCATCCATGTAGTCATCGCTCATGCTACCGCAATTGAGAACGGCAAATGCACAGCGTTTGAATATTTCGTGAAGACCACCTTCACTGACATCTTTTAAACGGTTTACTTCGTGACGGGATAAAACTCGGAGTGCTTTACGAGGGGTAATACGAACTTGTTCTACGGCCATATAAATCATCCATTTTCTAGTTAAAACGCATTATCACAGCTAACAATGTACTCGTTTTAATATTACTATTTTAAGCGGCTTTTATTTTATGCCCAAAACTCCATTGGACCATATTGACTGGTGAGTTTTAATATATCACTGCGCGTCACCATGCCTATTATTTCTTTTTCTTCGTTTACGATGGGCAAACACCCTATGTGTTCATCAAACATAACATGAGCCAATTGGTGAATGTCTGTTTGTTCGGTGGCTGCGTAAACCTTTTTTTGCAGCCATTGGGCGCGAGGGTGTTTAAACGCCAGCGCCTTTAAAATGTCACCCTCTGAAACAATTGCATTGAGCGTGCCGTTTTGGGTAATCGGTAGGTGTTTTATTTTATACTGTTGCATGGTTTGCCAGGCGGATTCCAATTCCAATGCGGATAGGTCCATACTCACCACGGGTTGGCTCATAATCTCAAACGCTTGATACACTTTTTGTATGGGTTGGTTGGATTGCTGATTGTCAGCATACGCTTGATGGCCAGACTGTGATTGGCCTTTAACGGAGCGAACTGGGTTGCTGGCTTCTAAAGGTGCGGTACCGGATTGTTTAGGTACCGTATATTGGCGAATGGCAGAGCTGCCTTGATCAATCATAATAAAGGGCATACGACCCTCCTAACGGTTAGCTTGACCAACCCAATCTTGAAATTGTGCTTTTTCAAAGTCACTGGCTTTGAGCCACCAAAATTGTAATTGCTTAAGATTAGGGTAGGAGACACTTTCGATATCGTCATCTTCTTTAAATGCTAACGGGTCTTCTTTCGCAATATGACTGCCGCTGACCACTTGGTAATCACTGACGAGGTTCACACTGGGGTTTGCGATGAATTGCTGGGCTTGATTTACGTTATCAAGTGGTGGTGTTTGAATGCGCAGTACTTCACCAGCTTGAAAGTCCCCAGTAAAGGTAATCTGGCCACTGGACAAGGTTTGATGGTTATCGGCGTCTATTTCAAACAGGTCGCTATAGCGTAATACGAGTGTATGCAAACCTGAGGTGAGTTTGATCTTTAAATCGTGATTACGAAATGTCTGATTAAACTGCGCCACTTGCTGACCGTCTAAGCTCAGTAATTCAAAATGGAGTGGTAGAATCAATTGCACCTCTTGGTCTTGACCAACTGAAGGGCCGTCGTAGAGACGAACTTGCTGGGCACTTGTGCAGCCTTGAATGAATACAATAAGGGATAAAAAAAGAAAGCGCATAAACATCTTCTTGAGTAAATATGTCTTTCATTGTGCGGCTGATAGCACTGATATTCAAGGGATCGTTGAGTTTGTAGCGCTTTGGGTTTATAACGTGGGCATGTTTTAAAGGTGAATTTATGCAACGTACATTTCGACTCACTATTTCGTGTCCAGACGGCATTGGTATTGTGGCAAAAGTAGGGCAATTTGTATCAAGCCATGGTGGCTGGATCGTAGAAGCCAATCATTATGCAGACCCTGTGAGCGGTTGGTTTTTTATGCGTCACTCTATTAAAGCGGAGTCTTTGCCGTTTTCTTTAGAAGAGTTTAAGCAGGCTTTTGCGCCCATTGCCCAAGAGTTTTCCATGGAGTGGTCAGTGAGTGATAGCAGTGAAAATAAAAAGCTGGTGTTGCTGGCCTCCAAAGAAAGTCATTGTTTGGTGGATTTACTGCACCGCTGGCACAGCGGTGAATTGAAGTGTGATATCCCGTGTGTCATCTCTAATCATGATGATTTACGCAGTTTAGTTGAATGGCATGGGATTCCGTTTTTTCATGTACCGGTGGATAAGGCAAATAAGGCAGAACACTTTCATCGGGTGAGCCAGCTAATTGCTGAGCATAACGCCGATAGCATTGTCCTCGCGCGTTATATGCAAATTTTACCTGCGGATGTTTGTGAAACATACGAAGGGCGTATTATTAATATTCATCATAGCTTTTTACCGTCGTTTGCCGGAGCCAAACCTTATCATCAAGCGGCGCAGCGTGGTGTGAAACTCATTGGTGCCACCTGTCACTATGTGACGCAGGAATTAGACGCTGGCCCAATCATTGACCAAGATGTGATTCGCATTAGCCATAAAGACACGGTGGAAGACATGGTGCGCTTAGGTAAAGATGTTGAAAAAATGGTGCTAAGCCGTGGTGTGCGTTTGCACCTTGAGGATAAAGTTTTACGTCATGGCAACAAGACGATCGTCTTTTAGTTGAGGCTTCTTAACACGCTTCACGTTACAAAGGTCGTCCTGAACTTAGCGTTCCTAGCCATCCATGGCTTCACGTTACAAAGGTCGTCCTGAACTTAGCGTTCCTAGCCATCCATGGCTTCACGCTATACGGTTCGTCCTGAACGTAAAAAACCGGCCTTGGCCGGTTTTTTGTCATGAGCACTCAGTGAAACTTAGCCGCGCACTTTTTTCAGCAAGCTCATGCTACGACCTGGGTGTAAGCTGATGCTTGGGGTTTCATCGGCCACTTGTTGGTGGCTGTGACGTAAGCGGAAGTTCTTATCGATACGACGTACACAAAGGGTTAAGCGAACGGTTAACCAGCGATAGTCCTGTGTATTACGCGTATGCAAGACCACAGATGCTTCGTTATCAATGATCTCTTGGCAAATCGGGCTAAGGGCGGTACGAATTTGGCGTGTTTCACGGCCGTCGATCAGCTCCTGGTCGAGGTCAAAGTCAGCAATGGGCTTTGATTGTTCTTCTGCATTGTTGATGGCTCTTGCCGCTGTATTGGCTTTTTCTCGTTGCGCTTTCAACGTAGCTAACTTCGCGGCTGCTTCACGTTTGGCTTGTTCTTCTTTACGAAGTTGTGCCAGCTTACGCTCTTTTTCTTCAGCAAGGCGACGTCGATCAGCGGCTTGTTTTTCTGCTTTTTGTTTTGCTAAACGGGCAGCGGCCAGTTGTTTTTCTTTTTTCGCTTTTTCAGCCTTGGCTTTAGCGTTATCTTTTTTAGCAACCGTGATTGGTTTTGCTTTTGCTTTTGCTTGAGCAGGCTTGGCAGCGGCGGGTTTTGCTTTGGCAACCGCTGAGCTGCCGCCAAAGACGCTGTCTAACTTGTCCTGTGTCGCTTCTAGGCCAGGGGTTAGGTAAGCCAGCATCCATACGTTATCAAGATATAGTTGTGCTTTAGTAAACTTTTTTGCGGCAATGGATTTATTGGCAAGCTCTACATAAATTTTACCCACTTGGTAAACACGACTGTTAATACGCTGGTCGTAGGGGGCAAGAGACTTAAATTGCCAGATTTTATCGATGGCATTATTGCCCGCAGGGGTGCTCAAACGCTTCGCACTGATGTCAGCATCAATCTTGGATAATAACTGATCAGATCTCTCATCGGCCATGACTGCACTGGAAAGCACTGAAACTAACAAATAGGTCAGTGCCGTTTTGAATAAGGTTTTCATAGGCAATACTCAGTTTTTTGTTTTTATATCGGTATTTGATGGCCATTATTGCCTAGGCCTATGGGATAATGCAATGCTTGCGTCGGTCTGAATGGGCTAATTTCCGCCGATATATTTAAATGTGCTAAGAAAAGGAGCTGAAAATGTTGCGATGGGGCATGATTTTATTGTTTTTACCATGTGTTGTGTTGGTGACCCTATACATGATGGAGGCGCAGGATGTCGCTCGTTGTCTAGATGCTGGTGGCAGCTGGGATTATGTTCTGGGCTTATGTGATCAGCAGGCTAAACATGAATTAGTCTCTTTCATGACTCGCCATGGCTTTTGGGTCAACACTGGCATGCTGATATCTATAGTGGGCTTGATTATGGGAACCTGGGGCATGATTCTAAAAGGTATGTCGACGCCTAAAGACCGTGACTAAACTAGCTTAACCGTCGGTTTCGCCACCGCGATAACGAAATTCAAGGTGGCGATAATGACGTGATAGTGTTTGCGACTGCGGAATATCATAGCGATAGACTTGACGAACCGCGCGTATGGCGGAGCGGTCCAATTGTGCATTGCCACTAGGCAGGTGTACCCAGGCGTCACTTAAATAGCCGTATTCATCAATATCCAAGCGTATAATTCCCCAAGTATCTGAGCTGAGCCCTGGGGGTTTGACCCAGACAAAATCCACCTGCTCACCGATGCGTTTTAATACCTCGTTGTACCAGCGGGCTTTTTCTTCTTCCTCTTTATTGAGAGGGGAGGCCACTGAGTTATCAGCAAGGTCTGCCTCATTCAGTTCCTGTAAATCCATCCCCTTCTTGGTCATTTTCTGTTTTGCTATTTCTTGTGCTTTTAAGAAGTCACTTAATAGTGGGCTGTTGGGGTTAACCTTACGACTGGTTGGGCTGGGTGAGGTTAACGATGTTGTTTCATTGGTTTGAATTTGCTCTTGTGCATTTGGTTGGCCATTTGTTGCAGGTCGTTCACTGCCGCCGGCTTGTTCGGCTAACCCATTGCGGTTATTGGCTTTTGTAATATCGTCTTCAAGGTGGCGTGGCGGCGGGGGAATGTCTGGTTCGGGGGCCACAGGCTCAGCGGGTTTGGGCAGCTGGGGCGTTGGGGCCAGAGTAAACTCCAGTGTGTGTTCGTCTTTTTTCTCAGGCGGCACGGCTTGCTCGGTGAATAACCAAGGCATAAAGACCAAAAGGTGTAACAACAGGCTGATGAAAATCGTAAAGCGAAACGCAGACTTCATAAACTCAGGCGCATTAGCGCATAGTAAACATATGAGACACCTTGCCATAAGTGATGGGTTTATGAAATGCACGCTGGGCGTTAAGGTGCATGGAACGAGTAAGGTATATTGGTAGTCGTTATGTTAATTTGGTTCCCATTAAATAACACCTTGAAGTAATAAAAGTGAAACCAGTATGAGTGCCTTTAAATCAGTAGAGTATCGTTATTGTCCGCAATGTGGCGCGAAAACTTGCCAGAAAATCATTGATAATCAAACGGTCAAAGTCTGTGCGGCCAAATGTGGTTTTGGATTTTTTAATAACCCCACACCGGTTGTGGCAGTGATTGTTGAAACCCCTGAGGGCGTTGTTTTGGCCAGCCATGTGGACTGGCCACAAGGTGTGTTGAGCGTCATTACGGGTTATGTTGACCCTCACGAGCTACCAGAGAAAACGGCGTTGCGTGAAACCAAAGAAGAGCTCGGCCTTAACGCCTACGACCCTGAGTTTGTGGGTCATTATATGTATCATGCTAAAAACCAGTTGATCATAGTATACGCCGTTAAAGCTGAGGGTCAGGTCTGCTTAAACCATGAACTGGATGCCTACAAGATCATTGCACTGGATAAACTGAAAGCCTGGCCCGGGCCAACCGGTGAGGGAGTGGCAGATTGGCTGCGTAAAAAAAGACGGCTTTAATTGTGAGTGGTTAGGCGCAACACTTTTTAAATTTTTTGTCGCTACCACATAAACATACATCGTTGCGTCCAAGCATAACGCTGTGTGTGTCGGTTTTTCCGTCTACATAAAACCAGTGCTCATCTTCGAAGACAAAGTTACTGATCTCATCTAATACTGCAAACCCATCGCTGTCTTTAAAGTAAGCGCGAAAGTGAACCTGCGTACCTTGTGCTTTGATGATGTCTAGCTTAAGCCATTGGTCATCGGCCGTCAGTACAAGTTCACTAGGGCGTGTGGATGCATGCCATGTGCGTGCAATGTAATCACCCAAGCCTAAAACAAAGCCACTAAAGCGTGAGCGCATTAATTGCTCTGGGCTCTTAGGGACCTTGCCTAAATGAATCTCTTCGCAGCACTGTGCATAGGCTTTAGGGTTAGGCTGTTGCTGTTGGCACGGGCAAATCATGCTTGTTTGCTGCTCAATAATGCCTGCATAGCTTGGCTTAAAATGGCAGGTCGTGTTTCACTGCGCAGCGCATTTAGAAGCAGGTTACGAATACCGGGTAAAAATAGCAGGTCGCCTGCGATTTTAATAAAGGCGGTATAGGATGCGTCTTGCTCCTGGTTCAAAGCTGCAAGACTTACCAAGAAGTCGGTAATACGCTGTGGAATAAACGCCAAGTCATCATAGTTACGGGTGGCAAAGGCTAAGACGCAAGCCATATCACCGGCATAGTTACTATCAAACCACATTTGCCACGCTTCAATTCGCAGAGCGTCATTCTGACAGGCGCCAATAATACGCATGCAGGCTTCAACCTTGATGACGTTTTGGTCATGCTGAATCTCGTTTTGAAAACGCATCAGCATGACTTGCGCAATGTCTAAGGGCACTAGGTGATGCTCCAAGCATTGGGAAAAAGCCAATAAAGCTTCTTGTGGCATGTGCGGTAAACAGGCTTTTAAACTGGCTTTGTAAGTCTCTATTCGGGCGGCTACATCGGCAATGCCTTGTAAGCCTAAGCCTTCAAACTGGTTTAAGTGCTCAGGGTTTAAAGTGCCGGCTTGTAAGTACTTGACGACAGCATCTAAGTGGGCTGATGGTTTACGTCGCTGGCTGGTTTGAATTAATGCATGAAGGTTGGCTAAACGCACGTTGTCCGGTTTAAAGGCAAAGGGATTGTCTTTTAGCGGGTCATCGATTTCCGTATCCGCTTGCAGTGGCGTTTCACTGAGTTTAATTAAGCGATGAACGAGATCATCGCGCACGTAGGGCACCAGCTTGCCTTGTTCATCTAACGGCCATTTAAGAAACATAAGCGTTTCGTTTTCTGGCTGTTTTGGCGGGCTAATATATAAGGCCAGCCAAGCGTGCTGCAGGTAGGGAAAAGGGTAGGCACTTTCAAGGGATTCAAATTTCTGAAAGACCGCTTTATCTATTTTGCGAATGCGACGGCCCACATCATATAAACGATATTGGCCATCAAGCTTTGCTAAATATTCGCTTAAATCCATGATGAGACGCCTTCAGATAAAAGCCGCCATTATACCTAAGATCTTGGCTTTGTAAGGCACAAAATACGCAAATTACTTAAGACAAACTTGCAAGCAGCACCATGTAGATCATCAGCTCTTGCACTTGTTGGCTTGCACCAAGGGCATCACCTGTGTAGCCCTGCAAGCGCTGTTGATACCAGCGCCAAGTGATTACAAAGATCACCAGCCCCATGGCCAGTAAGCTCAGGCTAGTACCCAGCGGTAAACAATATAAGGGCAGCAGTGCAAAGCACCAAGCTAACAGCATATCTCGTTTGAACCATTGCTGGGCAATGGGCTTTGCTTTACTCAGGGTATCTTCTTGTACGTAGGGCAAAACCATCATCAAACTAATGGCCCACGCTCGACTTAAGCTGTGAGCCACCACAAGACTGACGCCTAACCACATGATGGACAGGGCACTGAGTGATTGCCATTTCATTAATAACATGAATAACAAGCCACACACGCCATATGTGCCTAAACGGCTGTCTTTCATGATGCGTAAAATGTCCGCTTGGGTGAAGCCCCCGCCAAAGCCATCACATAGGTCCGCAAACCCATCTTCATGAAAAGCACCTGTGAATAAGATGCCGCTGATCATGCTGATCAGCATGCTTACGTCATGAGGTAATATTTGTGAACACAGAAGGTAGGTGCCATAGCACCACAGGGCCACCAGGTAGCCAATAAAAGGAAAGTAGCCGCTGGCACGGTTAAGTTGCTCGCCACTATAGTCCACCCAATTAGGGCCTGGAATGCGGCTATAAAACGTCAGGGCATTAAAAAATCGGTTTATCTGCTGTCTAAACATGGTGATTCACGCATAATATCGGCGGCCATCATAGCACGGAGAAATCAATTGAGTGATGTTAGGTATCCTGCGTTACTTCGCGCACTGCAGGAATTAAAACAGCAAATGCAGCAACAGGATTTATGGTCTCAAGTGGCACCGAGTGAAAAAGCCCTAGCCAGTACTCAACCGTTTTGTGTGGATACATTAGAGTTTGAGCAGTGGCTGCAATTTGTCATGGTGCCCACGTTTATGAGGATGATGGAACAAAATCTCGCTTTGCCTAATCAATGTGATATATCGCCCATGGCCCAGCATATGTGGCAGCAGCGATATGATACGGTTCAACAGCAGATTAAGCGGATTGATACCTTGATTTCCAGTGGCTCATAATGACCACCATTAAATTGACGAATACTCGATTATTTTTTGTTCACTTGAAAAATAGTTACAAAATAGATTGACAACGGCACAAGCTGCCCAACTTTATACACAAAATTTAGCGCAACCTTGAAAACGTGTATAAAATGCGACCAAATTAAAATAAAAGCCTATAAAAAATACACAAAGTGTTGATTTTAAAGGGTTTTAAAGGTGCTGTTTAAAAAATAATCAATTTAACCGTGACTGTGATTTTGTGCCGATTAGCGGCATTTATCACAAACCAATGCACAGAGTTATCCACAGTTTCTGGGGATAAACAAAAGTGTAATAATTTTGACGAAAACAAAGGAGGCGTTATGCCATTCATACTAGCTGGGGCGTTTATTTTGGGGTTGGTAATTGCTTACCTGCTTTTTGCACGCTCGGCCAATAACCGTGCAAATCAATACGAAGACGACTTAAAAGCGGCAAAATCTCTATTGGATGATGCGCAAAAAGAGCGCGAACAATTAAAGCAAGAATTAGCTGATACCCAGTACAAACTTAAAGAAACAGAGAAAGACTTAAAACACGCGCAAAAGTAACCGGACACCAAGGAAATCTAAATGCTGGGAGACCCATCAAGGTTTCCCTGTGATCGGCAGGCTACACTCGTCACTCAAATAAAAATAATAAGTGAACACAATGAAACACTATTTAACCTCGATTGTTATGCTGTTGAGTCTAATGGGCTGTGGCTCAGAAGATGACGGCCTCTCATTTACCCGTGACACTTCCAACCTTGAAGTGAACATCAATGGCGGCAAAGCGGCTCAGTTGAGCCCGGAGCGCACCGAGCAATATAGCTTGGTGGCTGGTAATGGTCGCGCATGCGCTTACGGCATTCTAAATGCCTTCAGTACCGGCTTTTTAAAATGTTGGGGGGAGCGCATCATCGGTGATTATGTCTCTGAAAACGTCACAGGCTCGAATAAGATGCTCAGTATTGGTGATGACCACGTCTGCACGACCCTAAGTGATTTTGGTGGGCGCCGTGTAGGTTGTGCTGGTAATAACCAAGCAGGGCAAACCATTGATCCAGAAGTGGCCACATCGCAGGCCACTCGCAAAGGTCACTGGCTGCAATCGCCTTATGTGATCGCCAGTGGGGATCAGCATAACTGTGCAGTGGATGACTTTGGTGTTTACTGCTGGGGAGATAATTCAAAAGGGCAATCTCAGGTGCCAGCGCTTTTAAGTCCAAAATGGGTGGCGGCAGGTGGCAATACCAGTTGTGCTATTGATGGTAATGATGCTTTGCAGTGCTGGGGGGACCTAGGTGCTGGTCAGGGTGAGATACCGGAAACCTTAGGGGCGGTTAGTCATGTGGCGGTAGGTGCTGATTTTGTCTGTGCCATTAGTGAAGGTCAGGTGACCTGCTGGGGCAATACCGACAGCCAAACTTGGCAAGCGCCCGATACCTATAGCCAAGCGATCTTTATTTCTGCAGGCGCTCATCACGCATGTGTCTTAGATCAGGTAACCGCTCGTACCGAAACCCAAAGTGGTTTGTTAGCCCATTGTTTTGGCGAAGAAGGCAACCAATTAGGTTTGTTAGACGTACCAGACGGGGTACAAAATAATATCCGCAGTATTGCGCCTGGCAATGGTTTTACCTGCACCATGAGTGTTTATGAAGGCAATGAGTTTGTGAATGAAAATACCACTCACCGTGGTATTCATTGCTGGGGTGATAATAGTAAAGGTCAGGCCTTATCACCTAAGGTCATGTGTTTGAATTACCATACGACTGCAATAAATGTGGATGAACGATTCTGCCCTGTGGTGAACTAAATTCGTTTGTTTCATGATGTTGGGTCAATAAAAAATAAGGAATAAATTATGTTAAACAAAATATCCGCCAGTAAACTTCAGGGGCTAGCCATTATTTTGCTTGCCCTTTATCCACTGGCTATTGTTGCCGCGCGATTGGACCTTATGCATTTTCGCAATAGCTTCTTAATATTCATTGTCAGCGCATTGATTGGATTACTGGTTTTACTGTTGTCTATTATTAAATTGGCCAAAGGGCAAAACACTGAAAAAGCCGGGCTGATTATCGCCATTGTATTAACGGCCTTGCCATTGAGTGTTTTAGCCTCAAACATTATTAAAGCGCGTACCGTGCCGTTTATTCATGACATCACCACAGATACTCAGAACCCACCACAATTTATTGCCGCGGTGACTGATCGTATTGAAGGGGATCACCCTGTGGAGTACGCAGGTGAAGAAGTAGCCAAGCAACAGCTGGCGGGTTACCCAAAACTGGAGGCCCTTGAGTTGGATCAACCTATAGAGGCGGTTGTCACGCAAGCGCAAGAAGTGGCCGATGCCATGGGTTGGGACGTATTGGCTATTAATATCAATGAGTCGCCTTTCACCATTGAAGCGGTGGATGAAAGTCTTTTATTTGGGTTTAAAGATGACATTGTTGTCCGCTTAGAAAGCTTTACCACCCCTGAGCAAAATGTAGATGTGCCGGCAAAAACCCGTGTGGATGTGCGCAGCATGAGCCGAGTAGGTAAGAGTGACCTTGGTGCAAACGCGGCACGTATTGAGGCCTTTTTACAGGCCCTAGAAAACCGCTTCTAAAAAAATCAGTGAATGCGAACACAAGAGGTGAGTTAGCGTGCCTCTTGTGTATTATTTACAGAAGCCCTTGGTTACAATAGGCCCAGAATTATAGGGGTAAACCATGGCTGACTCATTTGTACATTTACGCATTCACACCGAGTTCTCTTTGGTCAATGGCATTGTTCGCGTTAAAGATCTGATCAAAGGCGCATCCGCTGATGGACAAATGGCCTTGGCCATTACTGATCAAAGCAACATGTTTGCCCTGGTTAAGTTTTATGGGGCTTGTCTTGGTGCTGGTATCAAGCCGATCTTGGCCGCAGATGTGTACATCGAACGTGAAGACGATCCGGCCAACCCTTACTGCGTTACCCTCTATGCGCAAGATCAAGCTGGTTATCGTAACCTTACCGAACTAGTGAGCTTTGGTTACACCCAAAACCAACATCACGATAAACCCCAATTAAAGTTTGAATGGTTTGCTGATCATAGCGAAGGCCTTATTGCGTTGTCTGGTTTTCAGCAGGGCGACATCGGTGAAGCCTTATTAAAAGGCAAAGATGCATTAGCCGTCACTCGCTTGCAGCAATGGCAGGCGTATTTTCCAGGGCGCTTTTATTTAGAGTTACAGCGCACCAATCGTCCCAACGATGAAGTCTTGGTACAAAAAACCTTAGTGCTGGCACGAGAGCAGCAGTGTCCAGTGGTGGCGACCAACGATGTGCACTTCATGCACGAAGAAGACTTTGATGCCCATGAATCTCGAGTATGCATTGGTGACAGTGTTACCTTAGATGACCCGCGTCGTGAAAAACGTTACAGCGATCAGCAGTACCTGAAAACCCAAGAGCAAATGATTGAACTGTTTGCGGATATTCCAAGCGCGGTTGAAAACACCGTAGAGATTGCTCAGCGTTGCAGCGTTGAAGTGTTATTAGGTAAATATTTCTTACCCGAATTCCCCATCCCCGATGGCCTGACCGAGAATGACTTCTTCCGTAAGGTGTCTTATGAAGGCCTGGAAGAGCGTCTTGAATTTATTTTAGATAAAGACCAAAGCGACTACGACGAGCGTCGTAAAGAATACGTCGATCGTTTGGATTTCGAGCTGGATATTATTATTCAAATGGGGTTCCCTGGTTACTTCCTTATCGTAATGGACTTCATCCAGTGGGCCAAAGATAACGACGTGCCGGTAGGCCCTGGTCGAGGGTCGGGTGCAGGCTCCTTGGTGGCCTATGCGCAAAAAATCACCGACATTGATCCACTGGAATACGACTTACTGTTCGAGCGATTCTTAAACCCTGAGCGTGTATCCATGCCCGATTTCGATATCGACTTTTGCATGGAAAAACGGGAAATGGTCATCGACTACGTAGCTGATCACTATGGTCGTGACGCCGTATCGCAAATCGTGACCTACGGCACCATGGCGGCAAAAGCGGTGGTACGTGACGTGGCGCGAGTACTGGGTAAAAGTTATGGCCTGGCCGATAAATTGTCAAAGATGATTCCTGCTGACCCGGGTATGAAATTGGCGGTAGCCTACGAGCAAGAAGAAGTGCTGCGTGACTTTTTAAAAGAAGACGATGAAGCATTAGAAATTTGGGAGATGGCCACCAAGCTTGAAGGTATTACCCGTCAAACCGGTAAACATGCCGGTGGTGTGGTCATCGCACCGACTAAATTAACCGACTTCTCGCCCACCTTATGTGACGAAGAAGGTAAGGGTCTGGTGACCCAGTTTGATAAAAACGATGTGGAAAGCGCCGGCTTAGTGAAGTTTGACTTCTTGGGTCTGCGTACCCTGACCATCATCGACTGGGCGCTAAAAACCATTAACGCTATCCGTGCTAAATCGGATCTTGAGCCCTTGTTCATTGAAGAGATTCCATTGGATGATGCGCCTTCTTATACCCTATTAAAAGAAGCCAAAACCACTGCCGTATTCCAGCTGGAATCGCGCGGTATGAAAGATCTGATCCGTCGCCTAGAGCCGGACAACATCGAAGAAATGATCGCACTGGTGGCACTGTTTCGCCCAGGCCCGCTTGAGTCAGGCATGGTAGATGACTTTATCAACCGTAAACATGGTCGTGCTGAGGTAGCTTACCCGCACCCCGATTTCCAACACGACAGCTTAAAAGAAATACTTGAACCCACTTATGGCGTAATCGTTTACCAAGAACAGGTTATGCAGATTGCACAGGTTCTGGCGAACTACACATTGGGTGGCGCTGACATGTTACGTCGTGCCATGGGTAAGAAAAAGCCAGAAGAAATGGCCAAGCAGCGTCAAACCTTCCGCGAAGGTGCTGAGTCCATTAACGTTGATGGCGATCTGGCCATGAAGATCTTCGATCTGGTAGAAAAGTTCGCCGGTTACGGCTTTAACAAATCCCACTCCGCGGCTTATGCTGTGGTGTCTTACCAAACCCTTTGGTTAAAAACCCATTACCCTGCGCCGTTTATGGCCGCGGTATTAACCTCGGACATGCAAAACACCGACAAGGTGGTGATCTTCATTGAAGAATGTCGTGAGATGAACCTTGATCTGGTTTTGCCGGATGTGAATCAATCTGAATTTGGTTTTACGGTGAACGATGACGGCGCCATCGTGTATGGTTTAGGTGCAGTAAAAGGCGTAGGTGAAGGCCCAATCGAAGCCATTATTAAAGCCCGAAATGAAGTGGGGCAGTTCAATGATATTTTCCACTTTTGTAAATCCGTGGATAAAAGCAAACTCAATAAGCGGGTTATGGAAGCGCTGGTGCGCTGTGGCGCGTTCGATCAAATTGGCCCTAACCGCTCGGTTTTATTTGCCACCATTGAAGACGCTTTAAAGGCCGCGGACCAAAATGCGAAAAACGCCGCCGCCGGCATGATGGATATGTTTGGTGAAGTGGAAGAAGAAGCCAACCTGAATCCTTATGATGATTACGCCAATAAAGTTCGGGACTGGAACCCCAAGCAAAAACTGCAAGGTGAAAAAGACACCCTTGGGTTATTTGTAACTGGCCACCCGTTTGATGAATACGAAAAGGAAGTGCGCAAAATGGCGCGCACCAAGCTGTCCAATATTCAAGCGGATAAAAAGCCACAAAAAATTGCGGGCATTATCGTCGCTCAGCGAGTGATGAAAACCAAGCGTGGCGGTAATATGGCGATCTTGACCATTGATGATCGCAGCGGTCGATTGGATGTGCGTTTGTTCAGTGATGTGTACGATAAGTTTCGCGACAAAATGATCGTCGATCATCTAGTGGTGTTAGAAGTCGAAGTGAAACACGATAATTACAATGACTCTCTTGGTGCGAACTTAATTAATATGTGGAACATTAGTGAAGCCCGTTGCATTTTTAGCTCAGGGATTCGCTTGACCTTAAAACACCATGAACTGGGACAACATTTCATTCGCCAGCTTAATGATACCTTGCAACCGTTCCAGAGCGAAGGCAGCCCAGTGTTACTCCAGTATCACGGTGAAAGCGCCAAAGCTAACCTACAATTAGGTCAGGAATACAAAGTAGAGCCCAGTGATGATTTACTGTACCGTTTAAAAAATCATTATGGCGAAGACAATGTTGAATGTTGCTATGAATAATATGACGCAATGCTTAAAGGGGTGTAGAAAAGGTTATTCATGAACCCAAATTATTTAGACTTTGAACAACCCATTGCGGACTTGAAAGCGCGTATTGACGATTTGAAGCATCTGGCCGATGCGGATAACAATATGAATATCGCTGCCGAAATCAGTGGGTTAGAAGAAGAGCTAAACTTTGTCACCCAGCGTGTTTTTTCGCGCATCGACCCTTGGCAAAATGCGCAGCTCGCTCGTCACCCATTGCGCCCCCATAGTGCCGATTATATTCCCCTAATCTTTGACGATTTTGAAGAGCTGCACGGTGATCGTTTATTTGCCGATGACGCTGCCATTATCTGTGGCCCTGCCAAATTAGATGGCCAAGCGGTGATGGTCATCGCTCAAGAAAAAGGCCGTGATTTAAAAGAAAAAATGCGTCGTAACTTTGCCATGCCTCGGCCTGAAGGTTACCGCAAAGCCGCGCGCATGATGCAAATGGCTGAACGATTTAACTTACCCATTATTACTTTTATTGATACTCCTGGTGCCTACCCTGGCATCGACGCTGAAGAGCGCGGGCAAAGTAATGCGATTGCAGAAAACCTTGCCTTAATGAGTCGCCTGCGTACGCCCATACTGTCTACTGTAATCGGTGAAGGCGGCAGCGGTGGCGCCCTTGCCATTGGTGTGTGTGATCAATTAATGATGCTGCAATACAGCACCTATGCCGTGATTAGCCCGGAAGGTTGTGCCTCTATTTTGTGGAAAAATCCCAGTTATGCCCAAGAAGCGGCCACCGCAATGGGCATTACTGCCAGCCGTTTGTTGGAGTTAGGTTTGATTGATCAGATGATCTTAGAGCCACAAGGCGGTGCTCACCGCGATGTGCAACAAGCGGCTTCGATTTTAAAGCAAGCGCTTAAGCATCAATTATCTAAGCTCGTTTCCACAGATGTAGACACCTTGCTTGCGGCCCGATTTGAAAAATTCAGAAGCATTGGTCGACCATGATCAGTACTCGAATTGAACAGGCGCTGGCGGATTGCATCGAGCAAACGCGGCCTAAGCGCATCCTAGTTGGCTTCAGTGGCGGTGCGGACTCTTCGGTGCTACTGCATGCTCTTTCGAAATTAACACTCCCCCAGCCTATTATTGCCATTCATGTGCATCATGGTTTATCGGCCAATGCCAATAATTGGTTTACCTTGTGTGAGTCGCAGTGTCAGTCACTGGGGGTTACGTTTATTGGTCAGCATGCTCAGGTTAAAACCGATGCCGGCAGTTTAGAGCAGGCTGCACGAGTGGCCCGCTATGACGTGTTTGAAACATTTGTCTTGCCTGGTGATGCATTAATGTTAGGCCATCACCAAGATGACCAAGTGGAAACTTTCATGATGCGTTTAATGCGTGGCTCTGGCATGACAGGGTTAACCGCCATGGAAACACAGCGCCCGTTTGGTAAAGGCACGTTATTACGTCCACTATTGGCGGTTTCTCGAGACGAAATTGAAGCGTACGCGGCACATTATGATTTGCCATTTGTGCAAGACGAGTCCAATGATGATCTTGCCTTTGACCGTAATTGGTGGCGACACGAAATGCTGCCCACGTTAAGTGAGCGTTATCCTCAAGCCACACAAAGCATTGTGAAAACCATCAGTATTTTGCAAACCGAACATCGTTTGCTGAATGATTTGATCGACCCCATCTATCAAGAAGTAGTGGATAAACAAGGGCGACTGGATACCAATAAGTTGACTCGTCAGTCTTGGAGTATTCAATGTCAGTTGATTCGAAAATGGTTAGAAAAGCATAACCGCTATCCATTATTAGCGGACAAGCAGATTAAGGTATTGCTTGCGGATGTCATGAATGCTCGCATTGATGCTGAACCTGTTTACAAATGGCAAGATAATGAAGTGCGTCGCCATAACGGTAAGCTGCACGTGATGCCCAGCTTGCCAGAAGTGGACACCAGTGGGTTTGTACAAAACTTTAATGGCACCAGTGCGCCCCAGCTACCTGCTGGGCAATTGACCTGGCAACCAGGTTTAGGCTTAAAACCTAGCGACTACCAATTGGCCTTGTACCAAGGGGGGTTAAAAGCCCGTCCCATAAATCGTCCCAACAAAGCGCTGAAAAAATGGTTTCAGGAATTTGATATCCCGCCTTGGCAACGCCCCTTTTGGCCCGTGCTGCTAAAGAATGGGGATGTAGTGGCGGTTCCTGGGTTATTTGTGTGCCAAGGCTATGCCTGTGAGCAGGGCTGGCAGTTTAATTTTCATATGTAAATATGAGTGTTGATCAAAAAACATTCAGTTATTTACGATTACCGCTGGTACATAAGCGCTAAAAGTGCGAGAATGCGCGCCGTAACCAAAGTGTTCCCAATTTCCTATTCGAGTGTGAGCCAATTTTTTGCCTCAACTCTACTGTGTTAACAGATTAAGCTGCCGTTCCAGGCCAGCTGTGTAGCGGGATGACGGGATCAATGGTCAAAATTTAATTGTGAATGAATTTTGATCGCGCCGTCATTGAGTGCCTGTGGGCCTCCCCGTGCCGATCTAGATGTATTCCCCAAAAAGCAGGTTTTTTTGCATGTCTGATACTCCTACTGGCTTCGCCAGTCTTGGTCTACCTTTTAATGTTTTACGTTCTATTGAAGAGCAAGGCTATGAAACGCCTAGCCCGATTCAACAACAAGCAATCCCTCATTTATTAGCCGGCAAAGACGTTTTAGGTCTTGCTCAAACAGGTACCGGTAAAACCGCTGCGTTTACCTTACCTATTTTAGCGCGTACCGATGCTAGCGCACGTACACCTCAAGTGTTAGTACTAGCGCCAACGCGTGAACTGGCTCAGCAAGTGGCAGCTGCCATTGAGTCTTACGCGAAACATATTCCTGGTATTAAAACCACGTGCATTTATGGTGGTCAGGATTTCTCTACCCAGTTCCGTGCCCTTAAAAGTGGCCCTCAGTTTGTAGTGGGTACACCGGGTCGTGTGATGGATCATATCCGTCGCGGCACACTTAAGTTAGATGAAATCAAAGCCGTTGTGCTTGATGAAGCAGATGAAATGCTTCGCATGGGCTTCATCGATGACGTGGATTGGATTCTTGAGCACGTACCGGCTCAGCGTCAAGTTGCGTTGTTCTCAGCAACCATGCCTCGTCAAATTAAAGAAGTGGCAGAAAAACACTTAAACTCGCCAGTTGAAGTGCGTATTGAAAACAAAACCGCCACCAACGACAAAATTGCTCAATCATTTTGGTTAGTACGTGAGACCGACAAAAATGAAGGTCTGCTACGTATTTGTGAAACCCAAGATATGGATGCCATGATGATTTTCGTGCGCACCAAGCAAGCCACTGAAGAAGTTGCAGACTACTTACGTAACGCAGGTTACAAGTGTGAAGCCTTAAACGGTGATGTTGCACAAGCACAACGTGAACGTGCAGTGGATCGCTTGAAAAAAGGTCAAATTGATATCGTAGTAGCAACTGATGTTGCCGCACGTGGTCTAGACGTTGAACGTATCAGTCACGTTATTAACTATGACATTCCTTACGATGCTGAATCTTATGTTCACCGTATCGGTCGTACAGGTCGAGCAGGTCGTACTGGTAGCGCTATTTTGTTTGTACGCCCACGTGAGCGTCGCATGTTAAGCACTATCGAGCGTGTTACTCGTCAAAAAATTGCAGAAATGCAATTGCCAAGTGCAGACGATGTAAACGCTAAGCGTCGTGAACGTTTTAAAGCACGCATTCTTGCAACCGTTGGCGGTTTGGATACTGAAATCTTCAAATCAATTATTGAAGAAGTGATTGCTGAAAACGAAAACCTATCTGCGGTTGATGTTGCAGTATCGCTTGCTGAAATGGGTCAAAACGGTAAGCGTTTATTTATTCGTGAAGGTGAGCGTAAGCCGCGTGAATATAAAGAACGTAATGACCGTGGTGATCGCGGCGGCCGTGAAGGACGTGGTCGTGGTGAGCGCGGCGGTCGTGAAGGACGTGGTCGTGATTCTGATAAGCCATTGGATAAAAAACCAATGCCGCTTAAAGATAACCCAGATGTTGAAATGAATCGTTACCGCTTAGCGGTTGGTTACAAAGATGGCGTTAAGCCAGGCAACATCGTAGGTGCCATTGCCAACGAAGCGAACATCGAAAGTAAATTCATTGGTCACATTGAAATTTTTGATAACTTCGCCACCGTTGATTTGCCAAGCGGCATGCCAAGCGAAGTGGTTAACCACCTTAAAAAGACCCGTATTTGTGGTCGTCCTTTGAACATTGAAGACATCAATGCTCAAGGTGGTGATAAGCCTAAGCGTGTTAAAAAAGAAGGCTACCGTGCTAAAGATGGCAGCGGTACCAAAGCACGCGATCGTAAGCCGCCTGCTAAGCGTAAAGAAGCGTCTGCTGAGTAATATCGGCCGTCATAAAAAAACCAGCTTTTAAAGCTGGTTTTTTTTCGCCTATTGTTTGTGAATGGTTTATTTGGTTGTGATGTGCTGATTGATTTTTTTCAGCGTGTTGGGGTGCGCTCTGAGGTATTTTCTAGAAATATAAATAGCAAAAGTGCGTTTTGATTCTTGGGTAATGCTATAGCGTTCTTTTGGAAAATTGAGCGCATTAAGCTGGTGAGTAAATGGTCCTTGTGTGGCAAATACAGCGTCAAGATTGCCATTGATAAATTGCTCTGCCAGCAAAGGAGATGATTGGCCGTAAACTTCATAGCCACGACGAATGGTTAACCTGTGTGAGTTAGTTTTAGCCACAGCTCCTACTTTTCCGTTGAGTTTCAATGCTCTTGAGCCGGCTTCATAAGGGGCGTCCTTTAACGTAAACCAACTATAGGAATCGATGAAAACCGGTTTGCTGTATTCGGCGTATCGGTCACGCTCGGGATTTTTTGTGGCAATAAAAAAGCCGTCGATTTCATCTTTACGCAAGGCTTTTAGCAGTTGTGAATACGTTACAATATAGGTGAATGTGTATGGGATGCCACTGGCATTTAAGGCTTGTTTGACGGGGGGCATGGCGATGCCTTTAAACACCTGGTTCTCTACATAGGTAAAGGGTTTTAACTCAGGTACACCAAGACGAATAGGCTCTTGTGCCATGCTTGGAACAGTGAAACTTAATATAACCAGTATTATTAACCATCGCATAATATCAACGCAGGCAGTCTTGCTCTAGTATCCGTATATTCATTTAGTTTAGACCTTACGTGGATTTGTGCATGAATAAACCCTATGCAGTGGCAGGCTTGGTGGCGGTGTTAGCAATCACAGCTTGCGCGAGTCAATCATCGCAGCCCTGGCAGTCAGATCATTACTCCCCTAGTGAGGGGTTCTTTAATCAGGCAGCCATTGAGCAGGACTTTAGCCTTGGCCGCTTCTTTACCATTGCCAAGCGTTTCTTTTTTGAAAAACAGGCCAATACTGAGCCATTTGGTTTGATTCCTGTTGAGACTATTGAGCCGGCCACACTGACATCACAACAAGGCGATGTGGTTTATCGGCTAGGGCACAGCACCATATTGATGAAGTTGTCGGGCAAATACATATTAACCGACCCCATGTTTTCGCAGCGTACCAGCCCCGTGCAATGGGTGGGACCAGAGCGCTTTCATCCAGTGCCGATTGATCCTGCCAGCTTGCCGAATATCTATGCGGTGGTGATCAGCCACGATCATTATGATCATTTAGATGAAGGCAGTATTAAGTTACTGGCGGCAAATACTCAGCACTTCTTTGTGCCCCTTGGTCTTAAAACCTATTTGTTAGATTGGGGTGTCAGTGCAGAGAAAATTCATGAGATGGATTGGTGGCAACAAAAAGCACTGGGTGGGTTCACATTCACCAGTACGCCGTCGCAGCACTTCTCAGGCCGCGGTTTATTTAATCGCAACGGCACACTTTGGAGCTCTTGGGTAATACAGTCCCCAAAGCAGCGAATTTTCTTTAGCGGTGATAGCGGCTATTTTGATGGCTTTAAAACCATAGGGGATAAGTTCGGCCCATTTGACCTGACGATTTTAGAAAATGGCGCTTATAACCCTGATTGGCCGCAAGTGCATATGTTTCCGGCTGAAACCATTCAGGCTCACATAGATTTAAAAGGCAAAGCCATGCTGCCGGTGCATAACGGCACATTTAAGTTGTCATTCCACCCTTGGAAAGACCCGCTTGAGAAAGTTGCCAGCCTAGGTGAAGCGCAAGGGCTCATGGTTTACACCCCTAAAATGGGTGAGGCCGTCACCATGGATATTCCGGCGCAGTTTGAAAAATGGTGGCAACTGATCGCCGATGAATAACGATATGGCGCCAATCGCCTAGTATTTTCGACTTAAGGCATAAAAAGACGCGTAATTATGCAAGTTGGCGTGAAATGACTTGCTTATGGAATAAAGCGGACTATTTTTAAGTTCAAAGGTTAGGGAATACCGACACGGAATCACGCAGTAAAGGACGATTGCATACAGGATGTGAAGGACGAAATAGGGAATAAGCCAGGATGGCTAAGTCAGGATGACAACCTAGGGTGAAAACGAAAAGGGTAGATACAAACGTATCTACCCTTTTTTATTGGTTTTTTCTCTTAGCCCTTTTTTATCGGCCGACTCAGCGGTTGGAGTAATAACTGCTGGCTTGTTGAATGGCCTGAGAATGAGAAATGTTCGAATCATTACCTACTTTTCTGCTGTGTTTATCCGCTTTTTTGTCACACCAAAGAAAGTAACTCAAACCAACAGATGCAAAAAAAGGAAACAACCAAATTAAAGTGATTTGTATCTGTTTCTGGGAGCGGTCATAAGCGGCGGCTCGGCCAATATAAAACGTGGCAAAGATGTTTAAGCACAAACATGTGCCTAATATGACCAGAAAGGTTGTCATACTCATGTTGAGGTTTGGCCTTTGTAGAAAGAGAATCCGCTAATAGCAGGCTAGAATATAAGTGAGCCATTTTAGCGTTAAAACCGTAAAGGATAACAGTCAAAATAAGAGTCTAATATGCCACAGTCCCGATTAATCCAATTGTTAACGTATTTAGGTGCCGTTCCTTTTTATCTGGCATTGTATCTTGTTACCACCAACCAAGCATTGTTGGGGCTTAGTGGTGTTCACTGGTTTAAAACCTATGGGCTGGTTATCTTGAGTTTTATGGCGGG
>NYTP01000111.1 GCA_002683575.1 Bermanella sp. | reverse complement strand
TATTCTTGGTAAAGATTTACCTCTTGAGAAAACTATTGCCAATATGACCAGCATCTTGGCTGACCTTGGAATGAAGATTGAAATCTCTTCATGGCGCAACATTGTGCCAAACGTTTGGTCTTTGCATATCCGTGATGCGGCGTCTCCCATGTGTTTTACCAATGGCAAAGGCGCGAGTAAAGAAAGTGCGTTGTGTTCAGCGTTAGGTGAATTTATTGAACGCTTAAACTGTAACTTTTTTTACAACGACCAGTTTTTAGGTGAAGACATTGCTCACAGTGAATTCGTGCATTACCCCAATGAAAAATGGTTTCAGCTTGAAGCCGATGATGCCTTGCCGGCCGGTATTTTAGATGACTACACACGCGACATTTATGACCCAGAAGGGGAGCTAAGAGGCTCTCACTTAATTGATACCAACTCAGGGAATCGTAAGCGTGGGATTTGTTCAATTCCTTATGTGCGCCAATCGGATGGGCAGACGGTGTATTTTCCGTCGAACCTCATCGAAAACTTATTTTTAAGTAATGGCATGAGCGCGGGCAATAATGTGAACGAAGCCAAGGTGCAGTGCCTGTCTGAAATTTTTGAACGTGCGGTAAAACGCCAAATCATTGAACAAGAAATTGTTTTACCCGATGTGCCACAAGATGTGATTAACCAATACCCTAGTATTGTTGAAGGTATCAAAGCGCTCGAAGCCCAGGGCTTTCCTATTGTGGTGAAAGATGCCTCATTGGGCGGCCAGTTTCCGGTGATGTGTGTGACTTTAATGAATCCCAAAACCGGAGGCGTATTTGCCTCTTTTGGTGCCCACCCAAGTTTTGAAGCGGCTCTTGAGCGCAGCTTAACGGAACTGCTACAAGGTCGCAGTTTTGAAGGCCTTAACGATGTACCAAAACCGACCTTTAATACCATGGCGGTATCTGAGCCTGAAAACTTTGTGGAACACTTTATTGATTCAACCGGTGTGATTTCTTGGCATTTCTTTAGTGCTAAGCAGGATTATGAATTTTGCCAGTGGGATTTCTCCGGGACCAATGAAGAAGAGTCCGCTTGTTTGTTTGGCATGCTGGCGGACATGGGTAAAGAAGCCTATGTAGCTGAATTTACCGACATTGGGTCGGCTTGTCGTATTCTGGTACCAGATTATTCAGAAGTGTACCCGGTGGATGATCTTATTTGGGATAATACCAATAAGGCATTGGATTACCGTGAAGATATATTAAACCTGCATACGTTAGATGACGATGAATTAGCTAGCCTGGTAGAGCGCTTAGAAGAAAGTCAGTTGGATAACTATACCGATATCATCACGCTGATCGGCGTTGAATTTGATGAGAACACCGTTTGGGGACAGCTTACGATTCTTGAATTAAAAATCTTGATTTACCTAGCCCTAGGGGAATTAGAAGAGGCGATTGAATTAGTTGAGACCTTCTTGCAGTTTAATGACAACACGGTTGAGCGCGGTTTATTTTATCAAGCCATGAACGCAGTATTAGAAGTGGTGGTAGATGAAGAGCTGGAACTGGATGATTACCTGTATAACTTTACACGTATGTTTGGCCAAGAAGTTATGGATAATGTGGTCGGTTCGGTAAATGGGGAAGTGAGATTCTATGGGTTAACGCCCACCAATATGCAACTAGATGGATTAGATAAACACTTACGTTTAATCGATAGCTATAAAAAACTGCACAGCGTACGTGCGGCGAATGCAAAGCTAAAAGGTTTAACCTAACAATATAAAATTGATTCATCGCATGAATAAAAAAACCGATTCAATTTGAATCGGTTTTTTTATTGCCCGAGTTTTTAAACTGGGCTTTTCACGCGCTAATATTTAATTACGGTGATACCCAGGTTCCTTCGTTAGATAAGTCGTTGGCATTGATCCAAACATGACTGATGCCGCCTTTGGCCGATTTTAATGCTTCGTTTTCTTGGCTATTTTTAGGCACACTAAAACGATAATCCCCTAAAATATCACAGGCGTTTTCGCCATCGCTCCAAATATCACTGTAGGTTGAAAGGTTCCATTCATTGGTTTCATTATGCTGGCAAGCAAAGAAATGCTGGTTGCTGCAGTCGGCATCATCCCAGCGGCCATTACCCCATTGCACCGCACAGTCTTGATTGCCTCCCCAGTTATTAGGCTCATTTACATCCCATGACCAAATGCCTGCTTCAAGGCGACTGTCGTTGTAAGTTAAGTTATCTAGGTTGACGATATTCCCACCGTTTTTAAATGCTTGAGTAACGTCTTGCGCTTCGATGCGCTTAACCGATCCATTGGTAAAAAATGCACTAATAGCACCGATGGAAGTGCGATCTTCCCAAATACGGTCAATGTCACCCAGACCAGTGAAGGCTAGATTTTTCATACCGGTATTGGAAGAACATCCGCCATCTTTCCATAACACCACTTGTTTGCCAGCGGCGCGAACCTGGTTTTTGGTAAGTGTATTGGGAATATTTTGGCAGCCGTTACTGGCATAAACTTTGCCGCTTAGTTTGTCATTAATAATGTTAAGTAATTGTTGGTGACGGCCATCTGTGTGATCTTCAAAATATAAAATAATCACTTCGTTTGGATTTTCGTTGAGCCAACGACCCACTTCCGCGACACCGTCTTTAACAAAACGATCCGTTAAACTACAGCCTAGATGAAGATCCCCCACATCAACTCCGATACCTGAATGGCAAAGTAATAAGTCTGTGCCCCATTCCCATGGCCAGCCATGGGTGTGAGCCGTCCAATGGGCATCCAGTTCAATAAAGCGAGCGCCCATACGCAGTTGATCATAAATGGAATGGGTTTGTTGAGGGTCTAGGTAGCGAGTGGCGTTACGGTAGGCTTTTGAATTATAGGTATTGTGAGAGCCTAAAATATTATTCTCAGCCAAAGGCGTATCGCCATTCATGCTTCTTTGATGGCTTAACGCTTTGCCAGCCCAGCTATTATTAAATGTGGTTATTGGATCAGCGGGAGCAGCCTGCGCAGCTGGCTTTGCACTCATTGCTTGACTGAGGGAAGCGCTAAACAATGACGCTATTAGTATTGCGGTGAAACGGATGAGATTTTTATTATTCATTTTACTCTCTGTGAGCATGGTTATTATTAGTGGCGATTGCACGTCGCTAGTAATGTTTAAACCACGTAATAGTAGGTTGCAAATGAACACATGAAGTTTGGCCGAAAATGGTATGGGATTGGCCGTAGGAGTGTTGTGAAAAGAAAAGCCAAGAATCCCTGGCCAGTTTAAGCTAATGTTTTTAGCTTATATTCCCCTTACTGGCACGGACTCTTTTCAGGTAAGGGGAATAGAAAAATAGTAATAATAGAATTAAGACAAACGCATCTTAAAATCCTCATAATTAAATTCACGAATAATTTTGAGTGCGCCGGTTTGTGAATTCCAAATGGCCTGTGCTGGTAAACGTGTGCCATTAAATGTACTGGTTTTTACCATGGTATAATGGCCCATGTCTTCAAAGACCAAACGTTGGCCCACTGTCAGCTTCTCGTCAAAACTGTAATCGTTAATCACATCACCTGCTAAACAGGTTAACCCCCCTAGGCGGTAGGTGTGCGCTTTTTCATTGGCTTCGCCGCTGCCTGTTATGTCAGGTCGATAAGGCATTTCTAACGTGTCTGGCATATGACAGGTGGCCGAGGTATCTAAGATGGCTTGTGGCAGTTGATTAAAACCGATGTCTAATACTTCGGCCACTAGCACACCAGTGCCGATGGCAACCGCTTCTCCAGGTTCAAGGTAAACGTCCACATTGTATTTTTTGCGAATGCCTTGTATGCATTGAATCAAATCATCAATCTGATAACCCGGCGCCGTAATATGATGGCCGCCACCGAAGTTCAACCATTCAAGGTTTACAAGCCAAGCCCCAAATTTTTGCTCAACTGCTTTTAGTGTGCGCTGTAATGGTAAAAAATCTTGTTCGCATAATGTGTGAAAATGAAATCCACTGATCAGGCTAAATGCTTGTTGGCATTCGGGTGTCTCAAGTGCTTTTACTAATTGATCATAGGTCGTACCCAGGCGAGAACCAGCGGCGCAGGGGTCATAGATTTCCACATCTCCTTCACTGTGTTCAGGGTTAATGCGTAAGCCAAAATGTAGTTCAGGGCGAGTGATTTTGGCTTGCTCGCATAAGGATGCAAAACGCATTAATTGACTGGGTGTGTTAAACACAATGTGATCAGCAAAGGTTAATAATTCTTTAAAATCACTTTCAGTAAAGGCAGCTGAAAACACGTGTACTTCACCGCCATAATATTCCTTGCCCAACTGTGCTTCATGTAACCCACTTGAACAGGTGCCTGATAAATACTGTGTGGTTAAAGGAGCCAATGACCACATAGAGAATGCTTTTAATGCATGTAATACTTTTGCGCCACTGCGAGTTTGTACGTCATTTAAAATACGCAGGTTACGCTCCAGAGCCACTTCATCCACCACAAAACACGGTGAGGGCAGTTGGTTTAAATCCAGTTGAGTAAAGTCAGTAAATTGCATGTTAATTACCAATGGCAACGAGCGAAAAACATAAAGGGGTGTCAAAGACACCCCTAAATAAACGAACGCTTGTGATCAAACAAACGCTTAAAGATTACTGGTCTAGATCAAAGGCATCCAGCTCAATCACTTTCCAAGGTAGGCCATATTGGTTCATGGCTTCCATAAATGGGTCAGGATCGAATTGTTCGATGTTAAACACACCGGGTTCTAACCATTTTTCTTCGACCATCATTTTGGCGCCGATCATGGCCGGCACACCTGTGGTGTAAGAAATCGCTTGGGACTTTACTTCCTCCCAGCAGGATTCGTGATTACAAATCTGGTAGCAGTAAACGATTTTTTCTTTGCCGTCTTTGATGCCGCGCACCACCGTACCGATGCAGGTATTGCCTTTCGTGCGAGGCCCAAGTGAAGATGGGTCCGGCAACAACTTCGCTAAGAATTGAATCGGCACAATTTGCTGGCCTTCAAATTCAACGGCTTCGATGCCAGTCATGCCCACATTACCCAGCACCTCTAAATGTTTTAGGTAGTTGTCAGAGAAGCTCATCCAAAATTGCGCACGCTTAAGGGTTGGAAAATGCTTGGTTAGGCTTTCTAATTCTTCGTGATACATACGATAGATATTATAGTCGCCCACATTATCAGGACAGGTGAACGCTGCTTTTTTACTCATGGCTGGTGTGGTAACAAACTCACCGTTCTCCCAGTGGCGACACTCAGCAGTCACTTCACGAATATTGATTTCTGGGTTGAAGTTAGTGGCAAACGGGTAACCATGGTCGCCTCCGTTTACATCAATGATGTCTAGGTAATGAATTTCATCAAAGTAATGTTTGGCCACATACGCGGTAAACACATTGGTGGCACCAGGGTCAAAGCCACTGCCCAGCAATGCAGTTAAACCCGCTTGTTTGAACTTGTCTTGGTACGCCCACTGCCAGCTGTATTCAAATTTAGCAGTGTCTAATGGCTCGTAGTTGGCGGTATCCATATAGTGTACGCCGGCTTCTAGGCAAGCATCCATGATGGTGAGATCTTGATAAGGCAGTGCCACGTTAATCACAAGTTTGGGTTGCTCTTGTTTTAATAATGCGGCTAGTTCAGGCACGTTGTCGGCATCCACTTGGGCGGTGCGAATGTTGACGCCGGTTTTTTCTTTAACCCCTTGTGCAATGGCAACGCATTTACTTTCAGTTCGACTGGCCAGAATAATATCGGTAAATACATCTGAAAGTTGTGCACATTTTTGTGTCACGACATTGCCGACACCGCCGGCACCAATGATCATAACTTTGCTCATGAAGTCTCTCTCTGAAAGTAAGTGGGCGCAACTAAGCAGCCCTAAGCATATCGTTTGCGTTTCTCGTTACGAAACGCACACATTTCATTTGCAAGTCGTGCGCGTGGCTCTATGAATAAAAGAAGTGCTGGGTATTGTGAGTACTTCACAATGGATACAGTCAACGCCCTATAAAAAACGAACCTTATTCACAGAATGAAAGGTTATTTAATATCAGGGGAAAAGAAGAGGGCATGAAACCCACTTGCTGTTTTCTCTTATTGTCATGGCGAAAGCCAGCGCATTTTTATTGCTTGCGCGTCTTCTGACAGTGAGAAAACGCTTGGGCTAAACTTGCATAAATCCTCTGCAGGAATCACTAAATTGAGCGCATTTTATGCACTGCCCTTTAAAATACAAGTGTTTTTTATTTGGAATTTAACCGGCCAGTTTACGCTGGAGCCCCTATGAATACTGGTTTCGAATCATTGTTCGGATTATAAAATATTAGCTGAAATGGTATGGGTTTGTATTGCCCATAAAACCTGAGGAATGATAATTTGTATTGGGGATTTTGCAAAAAGCAAATTTTATAAGCTAAGACAACCACGAAGGAAAAAGAGAGGAAAGTGGAAAATAATAAGCCCGCACAATGGCGGGCTTTAATTTGAGTGGGTGCGAATTAATCTTTGGCTTTTAAGGTTTTAACACCTTCAGCCGTTCCCATCAAAAAAACATCCGCTGGGCGACACGCGAATAAACCATTCGTCACCACACCCACAATGGCGTTAATACGCTCTTCAAGGGCCGTGGCACTCTGAATGTGTAGGTTGTGGATATCTAGGATGACGTTACCGTTGTCCGTTACCACACCTTGGCGATAAACAGGGTCACCACCAAGCGCAACGATCTCACGGGCCACATACGAGCGAGCCATGGGAATCACTTCAATGGGCAGAGGAAAGGTGCCAAGAATGGGCACCAACTTGCTGTCATCAGCAATACAAATGAACTCTTTGCTGCAGGCCGCCACGATTTTTTCGCGGGTCAGAGCAGCACCACCGCCCTTAATGGCTTGCAAGTGGTCGTTGATCTCATCAGCGCCGTCAATGTAAAAATCCAGCGTGCCGGCGCTATTAAGGTCATAAACCGGGATGCCATGGCCTTTTAAGCGCTCAGCGGTGGCTTCAGAGCTGGCCACTGCCCCATCGAACTGATCCTTAATGGCGGCTAGTGCATCAATAAAACAGTTGGCGGTAGAACCGGTGCCCACGCCAATGATGCTTTTGTCTTCAAGGTGGGGCTGAATATAATCCACAGCCGCTTGGCCAACGGCTTGCTTTAGCTGGTCTTGGTTCATAATGAGTACTCTCATGCCCGCTCATATCGATGAGGCGGGTCGTGTTATTCGCTTACAATCCATCAGGCTCAACCAAATAAGCTTAAGCAGAGCCTTGAGAAACATGAAATTTAGGTGTGATTATATCGAAGCACAAGGCAAAATGGTTACAATATTCATTTTTAAAATAGGTAAGTTGATTTCCAATGGCGGATAACTACATAAAACGCATACTAGAAGCCAATGTTTACGATGTGGCGGTTGAAACCCCCCTGTCGACGGCGCAATTTCTTAGTGACCGCCTAAGCAACACCATTTTGATTAAGCGCGAAGATGAGCAGCCAGTTTACAGCTTCAAATGTCGCGGTGCGTATAACTGTATTTCTAAAAAGAGCCCTGAAGAGTTAGCCCGAGGCGTGGTCACGGCCAGTGCCGGCAACCATGCTCAAGGGGTGGCCATGTCGGCACAAAAATTAGGTATAAAAGCCACAATCGTTATGCCTTTGACCACACCTGAGATCAAGGTGGCCTCGGTTCGCGCGCGCGGTGCCAAAGCGGTATTGCACGGCGATACCTTCGACGAAGCCTTTGCTTATAGCCAAAAGCTGGTTGAAGAAAAAGGTATGACCTATATCCATCCCTACGATGACCCAGACGTGATTGCCGGTCAGGGCACCATCGCCATGGAAATGCTGCGTCAGTGCACAGGTGATATCCACGCGATCTTTGTCCCTGTTGGCGGCGGTGGTATTGCGGCTGGTGTGGCTGCGTATGTGAAGTATTTACGCCCAGATATTAAAGTCATTGCTGTGGAGAGCACCGAAAGTGCCTGTTTGGCGGCAGCCATGAAAGCCGGTCGCCGTGTTACCTTGCCTCATGTGGGTATCTTTGCCGATGGCGTGGCAGTGGCACAAATCGGCAAGCACACATGGCAGGTGTGTAAGGATCACATTGATGAATGCATCACGGTAACACCTGATGAGCTGTGTGCGGCCATCAAAGACATTTTTGACGATACCCGTAGCGTGGCCGAACCGGCTGGCGCGCTGGGTGTGGCGGGCATGAAAAAATACGTTGAGCGCACCGGTATTGAAGGCAAAACTTTAATTGCCATTGAATCCGGTGCCAATATGAATTTTGACCGTTTACGTTATGTCAGTGAAATGGCCGAAGTAGGCGAAGGCCGTGAAGTGATTATGGCGGTAACCATTCCTGAAAAACCAGGTAGCTTCCAAACCTTCTGTAATGTTTTAGGTAAGCGACCCATAACGGAGTTTAACTACCGATATGGTCGCGCTGAATCCGCGCAAATTTATGTGGGGGTGAAAGTTCCTGAGGGCGGTAAACAAAATTTATTGGATGAGCTTGTTGCAAAAGATTACGCGGCGGTGGATTTAAGCAACGACGATGTGTCTAAATATCATATTCGTCACATGGTTGGTGGTCATGCCCCTGACTCCATGGACAACGAAATCCTATACCGTTTTGAATTCCCAGAGCGCCCCGGTGCGTTATTAGTATTCTTGAAAACCTTAGGCAAGCGTTGGAATATTTCTATGTTCCATTATCGCAATCATGGTGCTGCCAATGGTCGTGTATTAGTAGGGCTTCAAGTACCAGCTAAAGATAAGAAAGAACTGAATAAATACCTAGATGAAGTGGCTTATCCATATTGGGAAGAAAGTGATAACCCAGCGTATAAACTGTTTTTACGCTAAGTAAAAACGGGTGAAAGAAAAAGGCGGCTGGGTTTATAGACCTTGCCGCCTTTTTTATTGCTTGGATTGTGTGATGCCATCAATGGTGTTGATGTAATCCATGATTTTGCTTTGTAAGTGCGTGATTTGTTCGGGCTGCAATTGCACACTGAGCTGTCGAATAAATTCCACCGTGTGTTGCATATTAGATGTTTGTTTTTTTAAGTACGCCTTTGACTTAAATGCATCGGGGTTATTTAGAAGTGCTTGCAGCTTGTTCACCTCATAAGAGGAGGACAGAACCTGCCTAAGGTGCGCTTGGTAAACTTTTAAGTAGCGAATTCGATCCAGTGTGGTGTCGTGACGCTGATCAATGAAGGCGTTAATTAATTCAGACTGCACTGTATTAATAGAGCCAAGCCAATTAATCAAAGTTTCCTCTAAGCGCTCAATGGCATTTTCTTTCGTTTCCTCTGGGCTCAGTTCATTATATTCGGTGAGACGCGCTTGGTTACGCTCTTCTAATTGTTCAAACAAATAGTCCACTTGGCGAGACGTCAATTGCTGGGCGAGTGGTGCAAGTTGTTCACTTAGTTTTTTCCGTGTGCTTTGCCAATGTGTGCGGATCAGTGTGATGTTCTGGCTGATCAGTGGGCTTGAAAGCGGTAAGACATTTAAATCATCGTGAATGGCTTGTAGCTCTGAGCGGTACTTGGGTAACTCCGACTGTGTGTGCCAGTCAAGTAACACGGAGACTTCATCTGCAAATACACCTTCTTGCTGGCGGTTTAAATCCAGGTAATCGTCGCTGTACCAAACAATCAACCAATCTAGGTGTCGATAAGCAAACCCGGAAGAGCAGCTGCTTAATATTAAGCTTGCAATGAGTATTAGAATTAAACGCATGATTAGCCCAGGCCAGTGTGACGTGTTAATTAATACGGGTTCATTAAACCATTGGATCTTTGCCTAGCGCAGGCAAACTAGCGCAGACAAAAAAGGAGAGCTAAGCTCTCCTTTTTTTTTGACTCACGTATTTACTTGTTTTTTAGTTTGGCTAAACGTTTTACCCAGTAATCGGCTTTTTCAATGCCAAGTTTTTCAGGGTCAAACGTATAGTCTTCAACATTGTTTTTCTTTTGGGTCTCGTAATCTTTAAGTGCTTTCATGGCAGGTTTCGCCATAAAGAAGATCACCAGAATACCCAAAATGTTAAGCCAAGCCATCAGGCCCACACCTATATCACCCAAGCCCCAAGCAAGGTCAGCAGCTTTAACCGTACCGTAGAACACAGACGCAAGCAGACCAAATTTCAATATGCCCATCATGCCGGGCACTTTAAAGGTACGTCGGATGTAGCTCACGTTGGTTTCAGCAATATAGTAATAAGCCAAAATGGTGGTGAAGGAGAAGAAAAACAGAGCAAAGGCAATAAAGGGTTTGCCCAAGCCCGGTAAAGTACTTTCAATGGCCATCTGCGTAAAGGCAGGGCTATTGGCCGCTATCTCAGCACTGATATTTTGGATTAAGAATCCATCCACTGGGCCATGTACATTGTATGCGCCAGTGATCAAAATCATGAATGCCGTTGCAGAGCAAACAAACAAGGTGTCCACATAAATAGAGAATGCTTGAACCAGGCCTTGCTGTGCAGGGTGCGATACATTCGATGCGGCAGCGGCATGGGGACCCGTACCTTGGCCAGCTTCGTTCGAGTAAACACCACGTTTAACCCCCCAGCCGATTGCTGCACCGATACCTGCCATTGGTGTAAAGGCATCGCCTACAATCATACCGATGATGCCAGGTAGCTGATCAATATTAAGACCAATAATAACTAAGGCAACAATAATATAAGCCAGTGCCATAAACGGTACGATGACTTGCGCCACCATCGCAATACGTTTAACACCACCAAAAATAATGAAGGCTAATGCAATACAAATAAGTGTGCCGGTGGCAATTTTTGCTGAACTAATTACCCCTAAACCGGTATTGACCATCTCACCTGAACCAAACGCGGTGACAATCGCATTACCAATACTATTAGATTGTATGCCTGGCATTAACAAGCCACATGCAATGATGGTGGCAACGGCAAACACCATAGCGAACCATTTTTGGCCCATGGCTTTTTCAAAATAATACGCAGGGCCACCACGGAATTGATCGCCGTCTTCTTCTTTATAAATTTGCGCCAATGTGGATTCAACATAAGCGGTGGCGGCGCCTAAAAATGCAACCATCCACATCCAGAAAACCGCACCTGGGCCACCAAAACCAATGGCCGCAGCCACACCCGCAATATTACCCGTGCCCACACGACCGGATAATGAAATGGCTAATGCTTGAAAAGAAGAAATACCTTTATTGGTATCGTTAGGGGTAAACAATAAACGCCACATTTCTTTAATGTGTCGAACTTGCATGAAGCGGGTCATGATCGAAAAGAATAAGCCTGCGGCTAAGCACAGGTAGATGAGCGCAGGGCTCCAAATAACACCATTAATGGCGTTTACAATATCTTGCATGGGGAAAACCTTTTGTGAGAGTCAGCTGCAGAATAACAAATGTTTTTAATCTGAAAAGAATAAATTCGGCAACACGGGCACTTTTTTCTTAGTTGACCACAATTGCATCAATAAAGGGCTAGCCCTTTAAGTGGTATGACCTTTTTTGACTTATGCTAGGTCATACTCCGTTCTGTTTTTTTGCATTTGTGTTCATCTTTGGCGCCATCTCATTGTTCACCTGGCACCAAGAGACTGGTTTGTCTTATTGCGTCTAGATATAGAAGGACAGGCTATCGCTTTCCAATTTTACATTGTGGCCATATTTCACCTGCCTCAATGCCCCAATGTGTGACTGTCTAACAATCATAAGTTATTGATTTTATTTGGAAAAAAACATGTGGTACTGATGTACGTTAAATAACTTAACAAACTGTTACAAAAGCCTTGGAAGCCAGAAAACGCGCATGTTAAGGTGCTCAACCTGAATGACTGTCTGAAACAAAAATAAAAAATATCAGCGCACTTTCAACACAATCAAATCGCCTGACCCAGACAGACTTGCAAAACCCGAACAATAATAATATCCACGGGAGCCATAACATGGCAGACAAGTACAAAATTATCGGACCTGTATACGATTTTTTAAGCACTATTTACAGTGGCCGCCAAATTCATAAATGCAAAACTGCCATGAACATTGATCTTAAAGCGGACGATAAAATATTGTTTGCTGGCGTGGGGCACGGACGTGATGCCATTGATGCCGCCGAAAAAGGCGCACAAGTCACCGTTGTGGATTTGTCAGCTACTATGCTCAAAAACGTTGAAAAGAATTTAAAAGACAAGAATTTCAAACACCCAATTCGTTTAGTGCACAGTGATATTTTAGAATTTGATGAAGTGGGTGAATACGATCAAGTGGTGGCGAACTTCTTTTTAAATGTTTTTCCTGAAGACTTCATGGCGACCGTTATGAAGCACCTAGGTACCTTAGTAAAAGCCGATGGCCATTTTGTAATTGGTGATTTTCATTATCCAACAGGTAACGTCTTAACAAAAGCGTTTCAAAATGCCTATTGGTATATTGCAGTGGGTATTTTTACCATCTTTGCAAAAAATGCCTTTCACAAAATTTATAATTACCCTCAGCACCTTGAAAATATGGGTTTTTCTATTGAGAAAAAACAATCGTTTAATGTGCTATTGATCCCTTCTTTATGGTCCATGAAGGCATCACGTAAACAAGTTACAAAACCTCAGCAAAAAGACGTCGCTTAATTGCTCGTGCTTATTTGCAGATAATAAAAATAGAGGTCTCACGATGAACAAAGCCGAATTTCAAACCACAGGATTAGCCCAAGACCATGAAGCTGCCCATGGCGGTGGTGTCTTCACGTTTTCAGAGCGTGTTGAATATTTAAAACGATTTGGTCGCCACTCTATGGCGTTTTCCGCATTGCAGCCCTTGATGCGCTACTTTGATATTGAGGGTGTGGGCTACATTGCGTATCGTAAACAATGGGGCTCGGTGGTGTGCTTAGGTAATCCAATTTGTTCACCGGATGACCGTGAAACCTTGATTCGTGCTTTTTGTAAAAAATACTCTAACCCTGTATTTATTCAAGTAACCAAGGATGTAGCTGAGCTGATTAATGATATCACCGGGTTTTATGCCACGCAGTTTGGTAAAGAAACCTTGATTGATTTAAATACCTGGACCATGTCGGGCAAAAAGAAACAGGTGATCCGTACCGCCGTTAATCATGCCAAAAAAGAAGGCGTGACGGTAAAAGAAAGTTATGGCGAGATGTCGTACCGTACGCTTTCTGATTCTTGGTTGAAGACTCGTAAGTGCAAGGGTCGAGAAATTGTCTTTTTAATTCGCCCAATGGAAATGGATTACAAAGAAGGCACGCGCCGTTTCTTTGCTTATCAGGGTGATGAGATGATTGGCTTTATCTTCTTTGATCCAATTTATGAAAATAACCAAGTGGTGGGCTACGTGCCGAATATCAGCCGCGCGTCTGAAAAATTTCCTCAAGGTATTTTTTATATGCTGATGGTTCAGGCCATGGAAACCTTTAAGCAAGAAGGTGTGCCGTTTATCTTTTTGGGCTTGTCGCCATTGGCGTTAGATTATCCACCTAAAGCCACTGAGTCTAAGGTATTACGTTGGATGTTGGAATTCACCGCTAAACACCTTAATTTCCTATATAACTTTAAAGGCATAGACTTCACCAAGTCTCGCTTTCGCGGTGAAGAAGAGCCAACGTATGCTGTTCACAAGCGCATCATGCCCTCCAAAGACTTCGTTTGTATGTTTAAAATCTGTAATGTCATCTAGGTGTTATAACGCCTAAATCTAACCCGCCCTAGGCGGGTTTTTTTATGGGTGTCTATTAGAACGCATTATTCCAAAAGCCTATCTAGCCTAGAAGGTTTGCTGTGTCACAATAGCCTGATTGAATTAACGGCCCATTAGGCAAAGAGCTGTGTTGTCATGGTAGAAAATTTTAACTTAGACTTTACTCAGGTGGTGGTCATTGAAACGGCAAAACAACCTTGGCAGGATTCCCCTGCTGCTGGGGTTCGCCGTATTCCATTAGAGCGTGAAGCGGCAGAAAGCGGCCATGTGAGTAGCATCGTTGAATATGCACCGGGTTCGTCTTTTAAAACCCATCAGCATCCACTTGGTGAAGAGATCTTCGTACTCGAAGGGGTGTTTAGTGATGAAAATGGGGATTACCCTGCCGGGTCTTATTTACGTAACCCGCCTGGTTCATCCCATGCACCGTTTAGCAAAGACGGCTGTAAGATCTTTGTTAAGTTGAATCAATTTGATGAGCAAGATCTTGAACAGGTGGTGATTAATACTGAAACAACGCAATGGCAGCCAGGGCTGGGCAATTTGAAAGTGATGCCGCTGCATCAATTTGAGGGACGCAATACCGCCTTGGTGTTGTTGTCCAAAGGTGAGCGTTTTTTGCCTGATCAACATAGAGGCGGACAAGAAGTCTTAGTGTTAAGCGGTGCGTTAAAAGACCAGCATGGTTGTTACCCGAAGGGTACCTGGATTCGTAGCCCGCATTTAAGTGAGCACCTTCCGCTTGTTGAGGAAGACACGATGATTCTGGTGAAGGTTGGGCACTTTTGATTGGCTGGAGTTTGCGCTACGTAGCGTTAAACACATTATGTACGAGGTTGCCCCGCGACCGAACAGCAATAGCTGTGAAATACCTTTCTGCAATCGTTTAAAACTTGAATGATTCACTCGCAGGTGCGAGTTCGTACATGTTTTATATTTCTTAAAATATAACTAAAAAGTGTAGGAATTGAACGCTGGCATAAAATATAGGTACGAGGTTGCCCCGCGACCGAACAGCAATGGCGGTCATAAATACAACTCTGCAATCGTTTAAATCATAAATGATTCACTCGCAGGTGCGAGTTCGTACTAATATCCCATCTAACATCTAACAGGCATTTAAACCTTATTCTTAGCTTCAATCCACTGCGCCATGTATTGGGTAGATTTCATGGTGTGGTGACGCAACATGCTACCGGTGAAGTTATTCAGTCGATGATG
>NYTP01000110.1 GCA_002683575.1 Bermanella sp. | reverse complement strand
CTTTCTTCCACTTGTGCGAGTCGTGCTTGCTTAGTGAGGTGACGCAACGAAAATGCGATGTTCTCTGCCACTGTCATGTGTGGAAATAACGCATAGTCCTGAAAGATAAAGCCAATGTCCCGTTGCTCGGGCGGCAGCTCATAGCTGTTCTTTTTTAACAGCTGATCAAACAAGGTAATGGTGCCTTTATGGGCATCCATTAAACCAGCAATGGCTTTTAGCGCAGTGGTTTTACCACAACCACTTGGGCCCAGTAAGCACAGGATGTCCCCTTCATTAAGGTTTAATGAAAAGTCTTCCAAGATGGTTTTATCTTGTAGCTTAACCGCGAGGTTCTCAATGTGTAACGCTGACAGACTCATGACATCCTCTGGGTACGGCTTAGCAAAATAATAGGCAGCAAGCTGACAATAATAATTAACAAGGCTGCCAGAGCACCGTGTTCAAGTTGATCATCACTGGCATGCTGATACACATAAGTGGATAAGGTTTCAAAATCAAAAGGGCGTAACAAAATAGCCGCCGGTAATTCTTTTACACATTCAATAAAGACCAATAAAAATGCGCTTAGTGCCATGGGACGTATCAATGGCAAATGAATAAAGCGAAAAATGCCACTGGTCTTTTGCCCTAAGCTGGCCGCGGCTAAATCCAAGTTAGGACTGATTTGCTGATAGCCACTGTGAATACTGCCATTGGCGATGGCCACAAAACGAATAACAAACGCCAGTAATAAAGCGAAGCTGGTACCTGAGAAAATTAAACCCAAGCTATCCATATTTGCCCAGACCATGATGTCATTAATGGCCAGATCCAATGCACCTAAAGGAATCAAGATAGCGATGGCTAATACCGTACCCGGAATGGCATATCCCAAAGAAGCTAGGTTCAACTGTGACTGATTTAAGCGGTTGGGTTTAAAGCGTAATTGGTTGTTGAGCATCATGGCAATCAGCATACACACACAGGCGGCAATAAGCGCGAGTAAAAAGGTATTGACGCTGTGTTGCCATAAACGCGGCTGCCAGTTTTGCTGAAAATAGGTGCCTGTGAAATCCAATAAATGGGCCACAGGAATGACAAAACCTAAAATTAAAACCAGGCCACAAAAGGACCAAATGCCTAGCGTTTTTTGTTGGCTTGCCGGCTTGCGTTGAAGTAATTGCTGACCGCGGGATTCATATTGTTTTTGCGCTTTGCGTTGTTGGCGCTCAAGTAAAGTCAGGCTAACGATAAACACCAACAACAAACACGACAGCTTAGCCGCGCCGGATAAACTGCCATACACTAGCCAGCTATCATAGATAGCCGTGGTCAATGTGCTAATCGCGAATAAATGCATGGTGCCAAAATCAGCCAGTGCTTCCATGGCCACTAAGGTACAACCAATGGCCAAAGCAGGGCGTGCCATGGCGAGACGAATTTTAAAAAACACGTCTTTTGAGCTGGCGCCTAATAAACGCGCTGCATGGTCAAGGTGGTCACTTTGTTTGGCAAAGCCATAACGCAGCAATAAATAAATGTATGGGTACAAAGCTAAGGCCAGCATCAAGCTGCCCCCAGTAATCGAGCGCATATCAAAGAACCAATAATCATTGGGGCTTTGCCAATCAAACCACTGGCGTAATGTACTTTGTACCGGGCCTGCGTAATCCAGGGTTTTAGTATAAATGTAAGCACTTACATACGCAGGGATAGCCAGAGGAAAGACCATGGCCCATTGTAAAAATCGACGCCCTTTGAATTCATAACGGGCACACCACCAAGCGGGGGCGATGGCGAATATGCAGGCAAATATGAGCGTGGCCATTACCACTAATAAACTGTTTTTAATGTACTGCCACAACACGCTATCTAGGATATTACTGAAGGTATGATCATTACCGTCCACGGCAAAAAACGCTTGGTAAATCAGCGCAAGGATGGGAATAAACATCAGCGCAGATACGCTTATGCTCAGACTAGGTAAGATTCGATTAGATTGGGCCATGGCGGCGATTATAAGGGAAGCCAGAGAGAAGTGGAAAGCATCTGCAGCTTAAACCATCAAGCTGCAGATTATTTATTGCACCTTGAGTGCTTTATAGGTCAAATTGCACTTTATCCACAAGGCGTAGGGCATCTTTACGTTTGGCCGCTACGTCTTCTAATGGAATCGGGTCGGCTTTGAATTCGCCCCAGCTTTGCACAAGCTTAGAAGGTTTAATGCCTGCTTTAACGGGGTATTCCATATTCAGTTCTGCATACAAGGCTTGCGCTTGATCCGAGCTTAAAAACTCTAACAAGGCTTGAGCTTGTTTTTGATTCGGGGCGTATTTCGTCATCACGGCACCACTCACATTAATGTGTGAACCACGATTAGCTTGGTTAGGGAAGTTCAGTTCAACGGCGTTTGCCCAATGTATTTGTTCTTCGTCTTGCAACATTTTGCCAAAGTAATAGCTGTTACCAAGAGAGACATCGCATAGGCCTTCTTTAATCGCTTTGACTTGCGCGCGGTCACTGCCTTGAGGTTTGCGTGCAAGGTTCGATTTGACATCTTTTAGCCATTGCTCGGTTGCCGCTTCACCATTATGAACAATTAAAGATGCAATCAAACCTAGGTTGTAAGGATGTTTACCTGAGCGGGTACAAATGCGGCCTTTATATTCTTCGTTAGCTAGGTCTTCGTAGTTAATATCCAACTTGCCCATACGCTCTTTTGATGAATACACATTACGTACACGCTGAGTTAAGGCGATCCAATGTTGCTCGCTGTCACGAAACTGAGCGGGAATGTTCTGGGTGATAATTGGGCTATTCACACTTTGCGTAAGGCCTTCTTCTTTTACTTCTAGTAATTTAGCGAAATTAGAAGTCAGTACCACATCGGCAGGGCTAAGTTTGCCTTCACGCTTTAAGCGTTGAATCAGACCATTTTTGGCAAAAACGACTTTTGTTTGGATGCCCGTTTCTTTTGTAAATTGCTCAAGAATGGGTTCAATTAAAAACGGCTGGCGAAAAGAATACACATTAACGGTTTCAGCCCAAGAGAATTGAGCGGCTAAAACCAAGCAAGTCATGATTAGTAGGTTACGCATTAACGAAGCTCCTATATGAGAATGCTTATCATCCTAACATAAGAGTGGGTCTCAGCTAAAGTCATGACTTGAAAAAATACTCACTATTAATTGGCTGGGTATTGCGCGCTGATGTGCTCAATCTGTCGTTCAATGAGAGCTTGATAGTTAGGGGATAAATGCGCCACCCAATAACACACGATAGGGTCCGCTTGATTCACCTGCACCAAGTTGTGATGTTTGTTCAGAGATAACTGGCTGGCAAGCTGACCTTGTTCCACGCAGGTTTTACTCATGAGTAGGGCATTAGCCTCGCTCATTTCACACAATAGGGCTGCACCATTACAGGCCTCCTTATCATTATTCATGGCAAGCCAAGGATATGCGTCTGCCTGAGCGGTACTTGGGAAACGTCGTGTGAGGATGTCGCCGCAGTGCAGTGCCAGTTTAAAGGTCAGCTCCACTTGTTGCTGTTTTGCCCTAGCCTCGTTGATATCGCGCATCAAGCCCAGCACCAACAAGCCTGTGCAGACACCATGGAAGCAATGTTTGTCATCGCTGTGGTCTTTGTTAAAGAGCACCATGATGCCATCGCCCTCATAACTGACCACGGTACCCGAATACAGCTTTGCGGCCTGAGTAATTAATTGATGATAATGATCGAGCAACTGGGCCAGCTCAAGTTTGTTCATGTCTTGTTGGACTTGCTCAAGGTTGGCAATTTTAAAAAATAAGACGGCCCCTGATAAATACTCGTTTTCCACGGTGAGGGTTCTGGGCTGCCATATAGGGAATTGCTGAGGCTGCATATATTGCCCCAATGCATGATGCAGGGCTTTTTGTTGATTAGTCAGTTGGTGATGCCTGGCAAGCGCTTCACTGAATTCCTTGAACTCCCCTTGGGTGAGTGGGGTCACTTCTTTGATTGCCCCTAGGTGCTCTAATTCATACTGGCTTTGCTGCAATTTTTTGCCAATGCGCAGACCTAAGAACCATAACCCCAGCGCGCAAAGAGTAGTGAAAAGGGCGCTGAGTACTAGCCAAGACGCATAAAGCTGAAGGCTTCTTTGCTCCAGTGGTCCATCGTTTAAGCGAATCTCCAGTAAGCCAATGACTTCGTTTTGGTACTGGATACTCATGGGGACCCCAGTGCTGTCATCGGCATCACCTTGTTCAGCTACCACTTGATTGTTTAAGTCGTAAACCGCAGCGTAACGAATATCAGGGTATTCAGTTAGGGTAGATAAAATAACATTCAAACTCAGCAGATCCTGGCTGAAAATGGCTTCTGCTGCTTGTAGGCTAACTTGGCGCGTGAGTGTGTGACGCAACTCGGCTTGTTGTTGTTCAAGGTGCTCAACCGCCGAGCGAGTAATGGGTAGGCCAACAATGACACTGGCTAAAATGGAGATGAGTAAGGCAACAAATAAGGCACGAATACTTAAAGGCCAATTTTTTTCTAATAATGTCATGGCTTGGGTAAATCTGATGATAATAAAATCTAATAGTATCGGTAATTGTTGTGTGCGCCTACCGGGGGGATTAACTATAGTGATAAAAAACAAAAATTGTTTTTGTTTCACGCCCAAAGGCTAAATGGTTTATCATAGCGGCCTTTTTAAGTCGGCAGTCAGCCCTGAATTCACAAAAGATGCATAAAAGGTGGCACCATGAGCGATACTAAAAAACTTCTAGAAGAAAAAACCGCACAGCTTGAGCAAGGCTTGTTCTTTATGAGTAAAGACCGTGCCCGTGCGCTTTCTACCCACGAAACGGAAGACCTAATCGACGAGCTTCGTGCAGCCGTTGCTGAGCTTAAAGCACACGCTAACCAGCTGTAATCCCTCTTATACACAGGTGCCCAAGTGAAAGAAGTTGTTCTGATTAAAGTCAGTGGTGAAGATAAACCCGGTGTGACCGCGAAGATAACCGGTATTTTGGCCCAGTATGGCGTAAACATATTGGATATTGGCCAAGCCGAGATTCACGACAACCTTTCCTTGGGGATCCTGGCAGAAATGCCAGGCACAGCCGAGTCGGCTTCTGTTTTAAAAGACGTGCTATTCCGTAGTCACGAACTGGGCATGTCAGTGCGTTTTACGCCTGTCTCAACGGACAAGTACAACAGCTGGGTTGCGGCACAAGGCAAGCCTCGCCATATCATTACCTTGTTAGCCCGTAAATTGACCGCTGAGCATATTGCACGGGTCACCGAGATCGTGGCTCATTACGAATTAAACATCGATAACATTTCACGATTATCCGGTCGTATTCCACTAGAAGATGAACAACAAGGGCCCAATAAAGCCAGTGTTGAGTTTTCCGTGCGTGGGCATGTGGATCAAGCGGCTATGCGCGCAGAATTTTTACAAGTCTCCAGTGACCTAGGTGTGGATATCGCCATGCAAGCCGATAGTCCTTTCCGTCGTAACCGCCGTCTGGTGGCCTTCGACATGGACAGTACCCTTATCGAAGCGGAAGTCATCGATGAGCTTGCCATTGAAGCGGGTGTAGGTGAGCAAGTGATTGCCATTACCGAAAGCGCCATGCGCGGTGAAATCGATTTTAATGAAAGCTTTCAGCGCCGAGTAGCGTTATTAAAAGGCTTAGATGAAACCGTACTGGCAAAAGTAGCCGCACGCCTCCCCATTACCGAAGGGGCCGAGCGCTTAGTGAGCACGCTGAAAAAGCTCGGTTATAAAACCGCGATTTTATCCGGTGGCTTTCAATACTTTGGTCAGTTCTTGCAACAAAAACTGGGCATTGATTATGTCCATGCCAATGAATTAGAAATTGTTGATGGTAAGGTGACGGGTAATGTCACAGGCACCATTGTTAATGGTGAACGTAAGGCTTATCTATTAGAAGACATCGCCAAGAGCGAAGGCATTTCTTTAGAGCAAACCATTGCCGTCGGTGACGGAGCCAATGATTTACCTATGCTGAGCAAAGCCGGTTTGGGTATTGCCTTTCGTGCCAAGCCGTTAGTGCGTCAAAATGCAGAACAAGCTATTTCAACGCTGGGTCTTGATGGTGTGTTATATCTTTTAGGTATTCGCGATCGCGACGAAATTTAAGTATTTTCGAAGCACAAAAAAAGGGTTGATACGGCAAGGTATCAACCCTTTTTTTATGGCGCATTAAACTAGTCGTCGTTGAACTCGTAGTTCATTTGTGTGATTGGGCCGCTTAGATAAAAGCCCTGAATAAAGTTTACGCCGCTTGTCCAAAGTTGAGCTACGATACTAGCGTTCTCGACAAATGGCACAATAGAGGCTTTCTCATGTTCGCCAATGCCTTCAAGTAAAGTTTTTAAGCTATCCATGCCTTGTTCGGTATTGAGCTCTTGCGTGAAAGAACCGTCGACTTTCACATAATCGCTGTGTATGTGCTCAAATAATTTGTAAGGATCAATGGCCGAACCAAAGCGACTGATGGCCACTTTACAACCGAGCTTATTCAGTGCATGGGTCATAGCTTGCGCTTGCTTAAGGTGATTAATGGCATCGGCTTCTGTGAACTGAAAGATCATCGCATGACTGGGCAGTTTGGAAGCCTTTAACAGCTTTTGTAACCAAGGTATCAAGCTTTCATCCGTTAAGGATTCATTGGTCAGGTTGATGAATAGGCGAGTGTCATGGCCTTGAACACGTTGCTGCGCTAAACGCTTGCCGGTGTTTAAAATCACCCAGCGGTCGATCTTGCGTTTAAGCTCAGGGCTGATTTCTGCAAGGAAATCTTGCGGGGAAACATCGCTGTCGTCGCTGTCTACTAGACGCAATAGCGTCTCGTAATGTTCACCACCCTCATCGCGTAAATTAATCACCGGCTGGAATAATAATTTAAGCGAGTTGTTTTTGATGGCTTCTTGAATTTTCGCTTCTAAGCGTTCGCTGTCAGTGTTGGCTAGTTGAGATGGGTTGTATAAATACACCCCATTGCCTTTTTCATTCCCTTCAATTTTACGCACGTAGTAACTGGCTTCGTGTGCGTGTTGCAGCACTTCTTTGGGGGAGCGAGAGCTTTCATTAATGAGTGCCACGCCAATACTACAGGTTACTTGAATAGTGCGTTGGTCTACAGCCACAAGGTGCTCTTCAATGGCTTTACGAATATGTTCTGCAAAACCTTGCGCTTGTTCTGCCTTGCTATCGTGTAACAAAATACCAAATACATCTTCACCGATACGGGCAACCAAATCTTCTTCGCGACATTTACTGCGAATGAGGTGGCCCACATCACAGACCACCATGTCAGCGCCCTCAATGCCCACATCACCTTTGCATTGACCAAAGCGGTCAATGTTAACGTAAGCAATAGCGCCATTGGAGCCGCTAATGACCGCTTGGTCTACAGCATCGCCGAGCTGCTGATTAAAGTACTGTTTATTGTACAGGCCTGTGAGTAAGTCTTGAGAGCTGATTTGCTTGAGTTTGCTTTCAAGATCCGCATTACCCGTGTTGGCGCGAATCATCACTTGAATGCAAGGCTCATCGTCATAAGTAGCACGGGCAAACATCATGCGGCTATCCACTTCTTTGCCGGCGATATCCAGCATTTTACATTCAAAATCAGCGCTACGGGTTTTACCCGCATTAAAGTCTTTAAGGAAAATTTTGAATCGGCCTTGGTCTTTGCTGTATACCAT
>NYTP01000059.1 GCA_002683575.1 Bermanella sp. | reverse complement strand
TCACGGTTAATGGTGTGATTTTGGATTAGCTGTTTAATTTGCGCAGCCAGCGCTTTTTCATGTTCTTGTGCTTTACGTTCTTCGTTGAGTTTTTTATCTTTTGCGAGTTTTTCCTGACGGGCTTTTTCCGCTTGCTGTTTGGCCTCGTCAACCACCTCGTCACCTTTACGGACTTGTTTGGCGACTTTCTTCTTAGCTCGCTCGGCCTGTTGTACTTTCTTCTTGTTGGTTAAACCTGCTTTTAGTAACTGCTCTTGTAACGATGCCATTGTGAACTCACTGCTTAATATCAATATGGGCTATTTTAGTGGTATGTGACTAGGTTGCCTAGTGTTGCGTTACTCGAATGGCTTTAAGCCTTTGTAGAGTTGGGTTTCAGGGTACCGCAATTCCAGTGGTTGCTTCTGGGCGCGAGTGAGCTTGCTGGCTACCAATGCATAGCTATGGTCGATTAAACGGGTAATTTCACTTCCAGGTAAGCTGCCATCCAATACGAGCGTGTTCCAATGTTTTTTATTCATATGGTAGCCAGGTATTACGGCGTCAAATACATCCCTGAGTTCTTGCGCGTGGACGGGGTCGCATTTGAGGTTCATTTGCGCAGCCTTTCGCGGATTATTCTGTGTGGTCATGCTGGTGGGGCTGATCAGGGCAAACATTTTATTGCAAACCTTGTAGACGTGAACATGCTCGTCAAAAGGGAAACTCAGTTTTGCTTCTGGCTTGCTGGCTAGGTACTGACAGCACTGCTCAAAATTCATTGGGTGGTCCTTATTGGAGGAAACAATGGTTTTTAATAGGGTGTTTGCAGCTGGTTATGATTGATTCAAGATCGCTTGTCATTAATATCCAGTTGAATAGTGTTTTCTATTGATCCATCCGAGTATTGCTTTCGTATGTCTTCGAAGCAAGCTAGTCTTGGCAAGGTACTCTAATAACACTCAAATCCTCGTTCATAAACCTAAGGAATCATCATGGCAACAGTTTCACTACAAGGTAATGCATTTGATACGCAAGGTGAATTACCTAAACCTGGCTCACAAGCTCCTGCGTTCACCTTAGCTCAAGGGGATCTTTCTGATTTGACCTTGGCTGATCTAGCGGGTAAGCGCGTCATACTGAACATCTTTCCTTCAGTGGATACGTCGACATGTGCCACGTCGGTACGTAAATTCAATGAAAAAGCTACGTCTTTAGATAATACGACGGTGGTGTGTGTATCTGCTGATCTACCGTTTGCCCTGAGCCGCTTTTGTGGTGCTGAAGGCATCGACAATGTGAAAGTGGCTTCAAGCTTCCGTTCAAGTTTTGGTTTGGATTACGGTGTTGAATTTATATCTGGCCCGTTAACCAAATTGCTTTCTCGCTCTGTTGTGGTGATTGATGAAGCGGGTAAGGTATTGCACTCAGAGCAAGTGGCTGAAACCGTTGATGAGCCAAACTACGATGCCGCACTAGCGGTTCTTTAATCGTCTAAGTTGCTCACGTAAGTGATACAAAAAAGCCGCTAACATTTAAGTGTTAGCGGCTTTTTTGTAGGCTTTTTATTGAAGCGTTTGGCTACTTCTTTTGCCCAGCAAGGCTGCGTAAGCGCTGTTGCTCACGCTCTTGCTCTTTCGCTTTACGGTGGGCTTCAATAGCATCTTGTACGTCGGAGCCAATGTGGGCTTCACCGCGTCGCTTAGCGAGCTCCACTTGTTTTTCTCGCTCAGCAAAGCGTTGACGTTGCTCATCAGTTAATTTGTCATAGCAGTGAGGGCAGCTCACGCCTTTTTGGTAGCGTGCATCCAGCTTTTCATCTTCGGTAATGGGTAAGCGACACGCATGGCACTGATCATATTCGCCTTTTTCTAGCTTATGGTTGACGGTCACGCGCTCATCAAACACAAAGCACTCACCATCCCATAGGGTATTCTCTTCAGGCACGTCTTCTAGGTATTTTAAAATCCCCCCCTTAAGGTGATAAACCTCTTCAAAACCTTGCTCTTTCATATAAGCGGTGGATTTTTCACAGCGAATACCACCAGTACAAAACATAGCGACTTTTTTATGTTTGGCAGGGTCAAGGTTATCTTTCACGTATTGCGGGAATTCACGGAAGGTCTCCGTATTGGGGTTCACAGCGTTCTTAAATGTGCCCACTTGGTACTCATAGTCGTTACGGGTATCCACCAATACCACTTCTGGGTCACTAATTAGGTCATTCCAATCCTTCGGCTCAATATAGGTGCCCACTACTTGTTTCGGGTCAATGCCCTCAACGCCCATGGTAACGATCTCTTTTTTCAACTTCACCTTGGTGCGATGAAACGGTGCAATATCCGTATAGGATTCTTTGTAATCGATGTCAGCTAAGCGTTCGTCATGTTTGAACCAAGCCAATAGGGTGTCGATGGCTTCACGGGAGGCTGCAACGGTGCCGTTGATGCCTTCACTTGCCAATAGCAAGGTGCCACGAATCTGGTTGTCTTCCATAACCTTTAATAGGTTAGGGCGAATGGCTTCGAAGTTATCGAGGGTAACGAATTTGTACATGGCGCATACGACAATGCTGCCAGTATGTTGAGACTGGGTCATATTTTCTCCTGCTGACCGAAGCGTAATTTCGGCGCATTGATTAAATTTAAGGCTGATGATTACAGCAGGGCGCGATTATAGGGATTTTACGCCATTTGTGAAGACATACGGGGAAGTGAAAGCGCGATTGAGCCGGGAAAACCTGCCACCGAAAGTCTGGCAGCAGGTAAAAGGTCTTTATTTACTGGTAACGGCTGGCAAGCATATCAAATACCGCGCGGATGCCCATGGCCTCACCACCTACAGGACGACCAGGAAGGTTGCGGTTGTTCCATGCCATTACATCAAAGTGCACCCAAGGTGTTCCCTTGTTAACAAAGGCTTCAAGGTATAAGGCCGCTGTGATGGCCCCGCCAAACGGGGTTGGTACGCTGTTGACCATGTCAGCAATGTCACTTTTGAGCATATCTTTATACGCTTGATGCAAAGGCAGTTGCCAAACAGGGTCTTGGCTTCGTTCACTGGCCAGCATTAGCGCATTGGCGGTTGCTTGGTCATTGGCAAAAAAACCGGGTAGCTCGGTGCCTAGTGCTACTCGGCAAGCACCCGTTAAGGTGGCAAAATCAATAATAAGTTCAGGTTCATCATTATTGGCTTCGCTGAGTGCATCACATAAAACAAGACGACCTTCGGCATCGGTATTATCAATTTCTACGGTGAGCCCATGTCGGGTGGTCAATACATCCCCTGGGCGAAAGGCATTGTCAGATACGGCATTTTCAACGCTTGGTACCAGTACACGCAGGTTGATGGGTAAGTTATGGCTCATAATTAAACGAGCAAGACCCAGTACATGAGCGGCTCCACCCATATCTTTTTTCATATTACGCATGGCCGAACCTGGTTTTAGATCCAAGCCGCCGCTGTCAAAACATACCCCTTTCCCCACGAGGGTAACCTTAGGGTGACTCGTATCCCCCCAATGCATATCCAAAAGGCGCGGCGCATGACAACTGGCGCGGCCAACCGCATGAATGGTTGGATAATTCTGAGTAAGAAGGTCATCACCAATGATTTCACTAAATTGAGCGTTAAATTCAGTTGCAAGCTCAGACATGGCCAGAGACATGTGCTGGGGCATCATATCGCTGGCGGGTGTGTTGATCATGTCACGTACAAGAGTGGCCGCAGCAATAAATTTTTGCGCTTGTTCAACGGTGTTTGCATCTGCCAAAGCCAGCTTAGCTTGGCCTTGTGTGATGGTTTTGTATTTCTCAAAGCGGTAGCTGGCTAAACCAAAAGCGATCGCTGCATTTAACTGATGGGCCGCGTCAGCTTGCAATAAAAATGTCTTAGCGGGTAATGATTTGGCCAGATCTGCACAGGCAAAAAACTGAGATAAGTCGTCACTAACAAAAATGGCCGTGTCCAATTGGCCTTCTTTGCTTGGAATTAATGCAAGGCCTTGTCCTTTATACTCACTTTGATCAAGCCAGTTTTTAATAAAGGAATCTTGATTGTCGAGCCACTTTGAGAACTGACTTTTTTCAAAAAGGTGTAAAGGAATGCCATTTGAATCATGAATAATAACGTTTTGCATAGTGAATCCTTAATACAAGTAAGGGCAGTTTAGCATGGCTGTATGTGTAACCGGCACTGCTTTAATTGAATTATATTAGGTAACGCAGTGCGCATGCTATCAAGAATATCCAGTTGGTTCAGTAGGGCATCCACTGCGGTTTTTTCTTCGCCGCTTAATTCATTGTAAACATTCTGAATACGTTGCCACATCCACAATACATAACTTAAGTTTAAGCGGCTCGATTGTTGGCCGTTAATATTAAGTGTGGTTGAGCCAAAAGAGCGCGGTAATTTAATGGTCTCTGGATTCAGTTTTTTCCACTCTTTGAAACCTTCGATGCTGGCCTTGATCAAGGGGACATGTGTCTGACTCCAAACTTGTAAAATAGGCAGTAAACTCATGGGCAAAGAAGGCGATGTGAGCCATTCACCTTGATGCTTGTGTATGGGGCCATTCAGGGTATTAATCCACTTGACTACATGAGGGTAAGGGCTGATTAGGTTCTCAGGAAACGGGTCTCTGTGTAGGTGAGCATATATGGGCCCGTATATGGATAGGTCTGCCAGGCTCGGGCGAGAACCAAATAGAAACGCATGATGCGCCAGATGTTGGTTTAAATAGTCTAAAAGTGTATGGGTATTTTTTTCAAGGGCATGTTGCATATGGTCACTGATGCCCAAAATTGGTAAATACCCCGCCATCTTTGCCCCCATTTTTTTACCGATAAATGTTTGTATCGTTCTTGGGAATCTTGGTAAGGCGCTGCGTCCAAATTCATTAAAGATAAAAGGGCGGTTCTCAGGGTAGTGCCAGCGGTAATGTAATGCAGCGAGCGGTAGCCATTCATCGCCTAAAAACTCTAATAGATAACAACACATTTTGTGTAGTGGTTGCGGCGGGATTACGGATTTAGACGCGTACTTTGCTTCATAGTGATCAATGATGGCACTGCTGTCCTGTAGGACCTGCTTGTTGTCATAGACAACGGGCATGATGATTTGGCCAACGTCCTTTTTTATTTTGAAGTTGAGTTGCCAAATGCTGGATGTCACGTACTGAGGGTCAAGTTGCTTGTACTTAAGGTAGGTGTAAATCTTGGCGGTATAAGGACTGACTTCCCAACCGTATAACTGGATTTTAGACATGATGCGTTCTTATTTTATGACCCGTATTACTAACGTTAGCAGGGCAGGAACGTACATGGCAAATTTGAAGGGGGGATAAAAAAAGAAAGTGGCAAGGAGCCACTTTCTATTGCGCCTGAATTACTCAGGGATAACGTCTTCAGCTTGCGGGCCTTTAGCACCGTCAGTTACTGCCATCGTAACTTTTTGGCCCTCAACTAGGGTTTTACGCCCAGAAGCATTAATTGCGCTGAAGTGAACAAAAACATCTTTGCCGCCTTCTTGCTCAATGAAACCAAAACCTTTCTCGTCGTTGAACCATTTTACGGTTCCGTTTACACGTGACATTTATTCTACTCTCTTTCAGGCCAACAGCGTTGGCAGTTTAACTACGGCAAAGACTATGAATGGCCTAAGTCGTATCGCTTAAGGTTACAAATCGCCACAGCAATCTATAAGCCTGCGAACATATTAGACCCAAATGTTTTCAAATAAAACAAAAAAGTGTGCAAAAAACCCACTTTTTATATATGGAATTTCCGGTATTTTAAAATGCTCGTTTGACGTGTAAAAAAGTTAAAATAAACCGACAAAAACTCAAAATTGGTCATAATATTGCAAAGTAAATCCAGTATGGCTCTCTACATATTTCGACGATACTCGCCACCGGCTATATATAAGGCATGGCTAATTTGACCAAGAGATGCGTGTTTAACGGCTTCAATTAGGCTGGCAAAGGTATTGCCTCTTTCCATGGCGCAATTTTGCAAGCTCTGCAATGCTTGCTTGGTTTGAACTTGATGCTGCTGATGAAATTGCTCAATGTTTTGGATTTGCTGTTGTTTTTCATCATCACTTGAACGTGCCAGTTCTAAATTACCACTGATGTCTTGGCTGTCTTTACCTAAGAAAGTATTCACACCAATGATGGGCAGGCTGCCATCATGTTTCTTGTGTTCGTAATACATGGATTCATCTTGAATCGTACTGCGCTGGTACATGGTATCCATGGCCCCAAGAACGCCTCCGCGATCACTTAAACGATCAAACTCTTGATAGACGGCTTCTTCTACTGAGTCCGTGAGTTGATCAATAAAGTAGGCTCCTTGAAGGGGGTTTTCACACATATTCATGCCCAATTCACGATTAATGATTAATTGAATGGCCACAGCACGTCGCACGCTGTCTTCTGTTGGTGTGGTAATGGCTTCATCAAACGCGTTGGTATGCAGGCTATTGCAGTTATCAAATAAAGCATACATGGCCTGTAAGGTGGTGCGAATATCATTGAACTGAATTTCTTGAGAATGCAGCGAGCGACCAGAGGTTTGTATATGGTATTTAAGTTTTTGCGAACGCTCATTGCCGTGATAACGATGTTTAATGGCTTTTGCCCAAATGCGCCGTGCTACGCGTCCAATTACGGCGTATTCTGGGTCCATACCGTTACTAAAAAAGAAACTTAAATTAGGCGCAAAGTCATCGATGTTCATTCCTCGACTTAAATAATACTCCGCGATGGTAAAACCGTTGGCCAAAGTAAAGGCCAGCTGGGTAATGGGGTTCGCTCCCGCCTCTGCAATGTGATAGCCGCTAATTGAGACACTGTAAAAATTTCGAACATCGTGGTCGATAAAATATTGTTGAATATCTCCCATCATGTGCATGGCAAATTCAGTAGAAAATATACAGGTATTTTGCGCTTGATCTTCTTTTAAGATATCCGCTTGTACCGTGCCGCGTATGGTTTTAAGTGTGCGCTCTTTAATGGTTTGATACGTGTCTTTATCGACCAGTAACTCACCACTGATGCCTAACAGGGCTAAACCTAAGCCGTCATTACCTTCGGGTAAATTACCGGTGTAACTGGGCTTGGTCGTTGCGTTTGTTTTAAAGTAGGTGTCTATCTTTGCTTGTACGCCGGACCAGTCTTCGCTTTCTTTTAAGTGTTTTTCTACTTGTTGGTCGATGGCGGCGTTAATAAAAAATGCAAGAATTATGGGGGCGGGGCCGTTAATCGTCATGGAAACGGATGTGCTAGGAGAACAAAGATCAAAGCCGCTGTAGAGTTTTTTCATGTCGTCAACGCTTGCGATGCTCACGCCTGAATTGCCGACCTTACCGAAAATATCAGGTCTGTTTGCTGGGTTTTCACCGTATAGGGTCACACTATCAAATGCAGTAGAAAGACGTGCTGCATCTTGCCCTTTACTTAAATAATGAAAGCGGCGGTTGGTGCGCTCCGGCGTGCCCTCACCGGCAAACATTCGAATAGGGTCTTCTCCTTGTCGGCGGTAGGGAAACACACCTGATGTATAGGGATAAAAACCGGGCAGGTTTTCTTTGCCAAGGTACAGCGTCCAATTACCCCAATGATCATCCTGTGGTGCGGCCACTTTACAAATGTCCAGGTGACTTAAACTTTTTTGATAATTATCCCCTTTGATGATTTTATCACGCACCTGATATTCGTAATGCTCTGAGGTGACAGAGGCTCTTTGCTTTGGCCAACTTTTTAATGACAATAATAACGAAGGCTCAATATTTTGTAGATGTGTTTGGTAGCGCTGACGCAAGAGAGTAAAGTCATTGGTTTCACTTAATGCGCTTGCTGTAAACGACTCTAAGGGGTCAGGTAAACTTGGGTCATCTAATTCTTTGAGTGCTTCATAGCAGTGCTGCGCTTTGGTTGCACTCATGCTGTATTGTTGAATGAGGGTTTCTTGCAGGCGGCCATTATCGGATATTTCAGATAAATAACGGCTGCGACTACCTGGGATAAGCGCTGTGCCTTTTGGCTGCGTGGCACTAAATTGATGACTGTATTGTGCGTTTTTTGCAAAATGTTCATTGGTATTTTGCAGTTTATTTACAAGGCAATCAAAATACCAGTTAACACCTGGGTCGTTAAATTGACTAGCAATACATGGATAGACCGGAACTTGATCATCATCCAATGCAAATTCATTATGATTGCGTCGCCATTGTTTTTTCACATCGCGCAATGCATCACTGCTGCCAGCTTTTTCAAATTTATTAATGACGATGCAATCGGCAAAATCTAACATGTCGATTTTTTCTAACTGACTGGCGGCTCCAAATTCGCTGGTCATGACATAACTGGATACATCTACATAATCCACAATTTCACTGTCACTTTGTCCAATTCCCGCAGTTTCAACGATGACCAAATCCACCCCTGATGATTTGAGAAAATCAACGGCATCGGCCAGCATACTATTGGTCGCCGCATGTTGTCGGCGTGTGGCCATCGAACGCATAAAAATTTGAGTATGACGCAGGCTGTTCATTCGAATGCGATCCCCTAATAAGGCACCGCCGGTTCGCCTGCGAGTGGGATCAACCGCTAATACAGCGATTTTAAGTTGGGGCAAAAATTGGTTGAAGCGGTTGAGTAATTCATCGGTCAAACTGGACTTGCCCGCGCCACCGGTTCCTGTGATGCCTAAAACAGGGGCATGTGAATGGCTTTGCCATTGCTCACGTAAACGGACTAACTCTTCATGAGTGAAGGTATTGTCTTCTAATGCGCTAAGCATTCTGGCGAGATGTATGTCATGTTCACTGGTTTGGTTGGATTGGGCTTGATTCGATTGTGCCGTGCTAGGCTGATCATTTAATGACGGTTCAGCGTTTATTATTGGGGCGATATGTTGGCGGCGCTTTTCAGCGCGAGCCACCACATCATCAATCATTCCAAGTAGTCCCATTTTCATACCATCATTGGGATGATAAATATGTTCAACACCATAGTCGTGTAATTGCTGAATTTCCTCTGGTGTAATGGTGCCGCCACCACCTCCAAATACGGCAATTTGTTCAGCGCCTGCGTGTTTGAGGCAGTCGATTAAATATTTGAAGTATTCGCAATGACCACCTTGATAGGAACTTAAGCAAATGGCGTCGGCGTCTTCTTGTAATGCGGCATTAACCACATCTTGCACGCTGCGGTTGTGACCAAGGTGAATGACCTCGACCCCTTTATCTTGAATCAAACGGCGCATGATGTTGATGGCCGCATCATGACCGTCAAATAAACTGGCAGCAGTGACAAAACGTAAAGGTTGTTGGCTCATGGTTAACCTCAAATACACTAATTCAAGTTAGTGTTTATTATTGTTATTTTTATCTTATTGAGTTTAGTCTAGCTTTAACTTTACGAGGGAAATAGGGCCAATATGGCCCTAACATTAAATAGATTTAAACGGTCAGTTTATTTGGTAGAAAAGGTCATAACGAGGGCGTAAATAGAATATGACCTAGATGTATCAGTGCAAAAACGCTTAAGAAGAGCAACTTATTTCTAAGGTTTTACCCCATTCAGGCGGCAGTTGTGCATACTCTTCAAATTCCGGCTGCTCATCAAATGGATTTTGTAATACCTCAAATAATTGTTGCACCTGTGAATTATCACCGTTTTGCGCCGCTTTAATGGCATTTTGTGCAAGGTAATTACGCAGAATATATTTGGGGTTTACCTGATTCATGCGTGCTTTTCTTGCTGTATCGTGATTGCTGTTGAGCGCTTGATTATTATGAGCCAATGCGTGTTGGTATTGATCAAACCAATCATCAAACGCGTTGATATCTAAACACATATCACGTAAGTGCTGGTGTGTTTTTGTTTGGTGAATATCAGCAAGTTTGCGAAAGAAATAACTAAAATCCAATTTGCAGTTTTTCATCATATGCAATGTTTGTTCAATGATGTTTTTATGATGAAGTGCATCCCCAGTTAGGCCGAGTTTACGGGCCATGTTTTCCAAAAAATATTGCTCAAATATCGCGGGGTAGGTATCGAGTATGGTCACTAGACTTTCTTTATCAACCAGAGGCAATAAAGCTTGTGCTAAAACGGCAAGATTCCAGTTGGCAATGTTGGGTTGTTGGTTAAAAGCATAACGCCCTTGATGATCACTATGATTACAAATAAAGCTGGGGTCATAGTCATCTAAAAATGCAAAGGGGCCAAAATCAAAGGTATCCCCAATAATTGACATATTGTCGGTATTCATTACGCCATGGGCGAAACCGATGCTCTGCCATTGAGCCATGAGTTTAGCGGTACGCGTTAACACGGCACGAAAAAACTCGGCGTATATATTTTCGTTTGTTTTATGCAGTAGATCACTGAAGTGATGTTTGATCGTATGATCGCACAAGGTTTTAAGTAGATCGGTTTGTTGTGTGAATGAACAATATTCAAAATGCCCAAAGCGTATATGACTTTCACTGATGCGCATGACCGTAGCACCGGTTTCCACCTGCTCTCGGTAAACGGGGGTGTCAGTGCCCACCACACATAGGGCGCGACTGGTGGGCACATTAAGGGCCGCTAAGGCTTCTGAACATAAAAACTCACGGATACTGGAGCGCAATACAGCGCGGCCATCGCCTTGTCGAGAATAAGGGGTTAAGCCTGCGCCTTTTAAGTGTAAATCCCAGATGGTGTCATCATGTTTAACCTGTGTGAGTAGTACACCACGGCCGTCACCTAGGTCAGGATTGTAATAACCAAATTGGTGGCCTGTGTATTTCATCGCGATGGGTTGCCAGTTACTCAGTAAACTTTGGCCACTAAGCAATTTAAGTGTGGTGTCTTGATTGAGAGTGTTAGGGTCTAACCCAATTAGCTGTGCGCACGCCGGACTGTACCCAACCATAAACGGGTTGGATAATGCTTGGGGTGTGACGGGGCTGTATAGGGTATCCGGCAGGGTTTGAAATATTTGAACGTAATCTAAGTCTAACCAGGTATTCATAAGTACTCTCGCGATGACATGATCCTAGTATACCTAGAATCAAGATGACTTGCTTTGCAGGTAACCACTAAACAGAACCAAGAAAATACCACCCAGAATGCCGCTACTGGCCAATACAAAGGTGAGGGTAATGGCTTCATGGTTCCAGATCATGCCGCCAATGCTAGCTAACACCGGCACACTCAACTGCATAACACCGGCACTTAACGAGGTGAAAGCGGGTAGCACCCGATACCATAACCAATAGCCTAAACCGGATGTAATAGCACCCGATGCAATGGCCAATAATAAACCTTGTTGGGTAACATTAAGCGGCTCGTTAAACCAGTATAAGGGGAGTAATAGCACGCAAAAACCCACACTGTACAAAAAGTTCATCGCTGTATCTTGTTGAGGGTTGTCACTGCTTTTACCATTGATGGTATAAAAGCCCCACGCTACACCCGCAATAGCCATGAGTAAAATGCCTATATATCTGGGCGCTGTGCACCGGGTATCATCCAAGCCGCAAAACTGCCCAGTGCTAAGGTTAATCCTATTATCTCCAGTGCTGTGCTGCGCCGACCTTGAATATATTGCACGAGCAACATGGTGAGCTGCACGCTCACAAATAAAATCAATGCGCCTGCTGCTGTACCCAACATTAAATACGCAATAGAAAAGCACGCCGCGTAGATAAATAAATAGGCGGCTTGTTTGAAGCGACTAATATTAGGGCGTTCAAAGATACGTCCGGCAGGCTGGGTTAAAAGCAGTAAGCCTATTAACACTACAGCCCCACTGATTAAGCGCACTAAGGTAAAGCTATTGGCGTCAATTAAGTTATCGTTTAACGCTAAACGACACAGAACACTGTTGCCCGCAAAGGCCAGAAGGGCAAGCAATGTTTGGGTGCCCAAAGAAAGAGGGGACATGATTAATCGTCTTTGTTGAGGTTTTTAAGTAACTCTTTCAACTCTTTAGCTTTCTCTGGATTACTCATGGCGGCTTTTAATTTTTCACGGGCACTATTTGCTTGGTCAAACGCTTTTTTACAGCAGCCTTGGTAATCTTTTCCGCTGCCACATGGGCAAAGTTCATCATCTTGGTTCATGGTCATCTCTTTAATGATTGGTTAATTTGGGTACAAAGGTTGAAGTGGCGATGGCTCTTGTGAGCGGCTTGGTTTGATGGCTCGAATCAATTGCCACAAATATTCACCTTGCCAGGCACTGTTGCCATTGGCTGAATATAGGGTGTAATCCAATTCTTGTAGTGCTTGTTTGAATTCTGCACTGTCGCTTAATACGGTTAACTGCGCAAGTCCGATACTCTGATCAAAGCCCTGAGCATGGGCCCAGTTTAAAATAGCATGACGAGCGGCTTTTGCATCATTATTACGACACGCCTTTTTTATGTCTTTTAAACGGGACGAAATCGTGTGTGACTGTGTATCCGGCTCAGTGTCCTGTTGTTGAGGCTGATGCTTTCGCCATAAGAGGTAACTGGTTATTAACCATAGGGTCATGAATATCAGGCTTAAAACCGGCCAGAATTTAGCACTGGCCGTGTCTTGAGTCATGTTCATCGCGTTAGCAGTTGGTTGATTGTCGTTGCTCAACGCATCTGAAGATGCTGCGTTAAGGGCTTGGGTTTGATTAGTCGTTGGTGTCTTTGGCGCACCAGAAACCATTAGGGTTTGCGCAGGCATGACCGCGTATTCAATTCGACCGGCTGTAATATCAAACCAAGGTATACGGATTTCAGGTAAACGTATTTCACCTGATTGCGTGGCTACGATGGCAATGTTCTGGGTAACTGTGCCTGTGATGCCATTATCATCACTCATGTCTTGGCTTTGTGCTTGTTCTGGGTAGTACTTAAGATTCGGTATATCCATTAACTCAAACTTAGGCAATTGAGCGGCGCCTAAACCTTGGGCCTTTAGCGTTAACGAAAGCGTAATCGGTTCGCCTTGATTCAAATTAGATACATCTCCCAACCATTTATAATCCAAGCTGACATTTTTGGCAGGTAACCATGTATCGGCCTGAGGGTAACTGGCTGGCTGAGGTAATACTTGAATACGAATAGGAGGGTGGCTCACAGAAATAGGGCGGCCAGGGCGCCAGCGGCCATTGCTGATTTCACCACTATAACGTGGCCCTGGAATAATTAAATCACCGCTGGTTTGCGGAAAAATAACATAGCGACGTTCGTACACATCAAAATTACGGCCATTTAACTGGGTGCGGTATTGTTTGGTTTCACCCAGTGCTTGTACAACCGCATCTTCTACTTCCACTTCATTTAACTGGCTATTATCAAGGGGCACTGAAAAGTAGAGTTTTTCACTATAGACAATTTGCCCTTGAACATAACTGGTTTTGATGTCGGTTTGTGTATGAAAAAACACATCTTTTTGCTGGTTTTTTAAGCTTGGGTCCAGCTTGTTTACATTGATTTGAATAGGTTTGGTGCGCTCGCCTTTATATTCAATGGAAGGTAATACCAGATTCCCTTTTCGTTTTGGTGTGAGTGTAACGGTCCACACGGTCCAGGATTCACTTTTACCATCAATGTATTGAAAACTATTTTTACGTTGTTGATTGATGATGGTGAATTGTTGCTGCAAGGGTGAGAGATCAGGGTCACCTGAGAACACATTGCTGTTATAGCGAAGTGTCAGGGTCAGTGATTCACCTTCGCCGATATTAGCGCGGTCTACGCTGGCTTCAAACGCCACAGCAAACGCTTGGTTTGCCAGTAAACTAAAAAAAACGACGAATAAAAAATGTCTTACCACGGTTTACGCTCCCCATCTTGTTCTGTGTTGCCTTGGCGTTGCTGATATTGATATAAAAATTTATTGCGCAGTAAACCACCAGGGTCATCTGGAATACGCTGAATCCATTGCTTCATGGCTTGTTCTTGTTCCAAATCTTCTTGGCTTTTGGGTTGTGATAGCGTTTGGGTATCACCCTGTTCGCCTTGTTGATTTTGTTCACGTTGCTTATCGGCTAACTCTTGTTTGCGTTTTTCCATTTCCGCTTCGCGCTGCTTTTCTTCTGCGGTTTGCGCCTGGTCAAGCGGGTTATCGCTGCTGTTTTTGTCGTCGGCATTGGATCCCTGTTGTGCTTGAGAGGAGTCATCCTGAGACTGTGACGATTCTGACTGCGATGATTGAGCATCGTCGCTTTCGCTATTTTGTTGTTCGCCGTCTTGTTTTTGTCCGTCTTGGGATTGACTCTGTTCAGACTCGGAGGCATCACCATCTTTCGATTCAGAATCGCTGTCTTGGTTTTGTTGTTGGTTGTTCTTTTGATTTTCCAGTAATTGTTCTATGAGCGCCTTATTATCTTGTGCATCTTTTAGATCGGGTTGTTTATTGAGGGCAGAATCGTAGGCGGTAATGGCTTGTTCAAATTGCTGTAACTGAGCCAACGCATTGCCTTGATTGTATAGACTTTGAGCATCATCAAACTGTTGCCAAATATCCAAGGCTCCTTGGTAATCACCGGCTTTATATAAACTACTGGCTTTCCATTTCGGGTCATTAAAATGTTCCGCAGCTTTGGTCGGGTCTTGATTGAAATATCGCTCACCCTGTTGATCTCCATTGAGGAGGACATCAGGTACCATTATTTCAGCAAAACTATCACTGGGTTGCAGCATCACCAACAGCGTAACGCTTAAGATAATGCCTTTACGAAATGCACTTAAGCTGAAGAGTAATATGGGGAGCAATAGCCAATATCCACTGTCGAGCCATTGGTCAAATTGCATTTTTTCATCATCTTCTTTTTTAAACTGGGTTGATAAAGAAAAACTTGATAGCAGCTGATTGATGTCTCGGTCGTTGCTGCTTAAACGTTCAATTTTTGCACCTGTGGCATTGGCCAGTTGTTGTAGGTGCTCCCACTCAAGTGGAGGCATGATGACTTGACCTTTACTGTCTTTGAAAAAGCGTCCATCCGGTTGCACCATGGGTGCCCCTTGTTCGGTGCCCACCGCCAAAATAGCCAACTGTATATTGGCTTGGTTTAATAAGGTGGCTGCCGGTTGAATGTCCTTTGGTTCGACACCATCACTGACTAATAAAAGAGTACGCGGTGACGTACCTGCTTGTTCAAAAAGATTGACTGCCTGTTGTGCAAGCTTGAGCAAATTGCTGCCTTGGCTGGGCATAATGTAGGGGTCTAAAGGTGAAAGCAGGGCGTTAATCGTGTTGCTATCTTGTGTCAGTGGGCTTACCACATGAGCATCCCCAGCATAGGCAATTAAGCCGATGTTCTGACCTTGTTGTGCTTGTAATGCATCAATGATTTTATATTTTGCTCGCTGAACCCGTGATGGCGTCACATCTTGTGACGTCATGGATAATGATAAATCCAGAGCAATAATTAGTCCTTGTTGGGAGCGATATACGTCGGTATTTTGCTTTTGCCAGCTTGGTCCACTCAAGGCCAAGATACCTAATAATGTGGCTAACCACAGGCTAGATTGAAGGTATCTGTTTGTACTTTTGGTCTGAGTTTTAAATAGCACGTGTTGTTGCAATTGTGGTGAAATAATCGATTGCCAACTGCCTGCTTTTAACGGTTTTATTTGTTTGAAAAAGAATAAAACGGCTAACGGTAAAATGAGTAAAATCCACTCAGGACGTAAAAGGTGAAAGTCAGACATTGGCCTTCTCCTTATTAGTAGCTCTTCTCATGGGAAGCCATTTAAACCAACCCTGTTGTATGCAATAAATTAAGCTGGCGAGCAATAGTGCCAGTGCTAGTGGATAATGAAATAAGGATTTTTCAGGGCGAATCATCTGTTGCTCAACTTCGATTTCTTCTAGATCATCTAGCAGGGCGTAAATACGATCCAATTCTTCTAAATTACGCGCACGGAAATACTCTCCACCGGTGCTTTTGGCAATTTCAATCAGGGTAGGTTCATCTAAATCCCGACTAGGATTAACACGGCGAGGCCCAAAAAAGCCTTGCTTGATGAGCTCATCGGCGCCTATGCCCACGGTATAAATTTTCACCCCCGCTTGCCCGGCCAATTTTGCCGCCTGTAACGGTTCTATTTCCCCTGCGGTATTTTGCCCATCGGTTAATAGAATTAACACGCGGTTGGATTCGGGTAGCGATTGCAAACGTTTGACACCCAAACCGATGGCATCACCAATGGCTGTTTGTTTACCTGCCAAGCCTAGGGCGGCTTCATTTAATAATTGCTCAAGTGTGGTTAAGTCAAAGGTTAATGGTGTTTGAATGTAGGCTTTGGAGCCAAATAAAATCAAACCAAGTCGATCCCCTTTACGCTGTGCAATGAAATCAGTCAGTACGACTTTAACGGCCTGTAAGCGATTAATTAGACGACCTCTAACCGCCATATCTTCTTCTGCCATACTGCCGGAGATGTCCACCGCTAACATCATGTTGCGGTCGGTTTCGGTAATGGCTTTGGGTTCGCCAACAAAAATAGGTCGTGTACAGGCCAATACTAAAAACAACCAAGCAAGCATCATTAAGCCATACATAAAACGAGAAGGTGATTGAGGGCCTTGTTGCTTTTGTTCCGCCAGCATCATCAAACTGGGTGCAAATACCTGGCTGTGATTTTGTTGTTGGGCAGGTACAAAATAGTAAACCAATAGTGGTAAAGGTAGGGCCAGTAGAAACCAAGGCCAGTGCAGACTCAGCATTGTACTTTCCTTATCCAACGAATCATGGCGTGTTTTAGTTGCGTGTCATCTATCTGGATATTGGGCTCGTCTAATACGTGGGCAAAGGGGTGCAACTTAGTTGAAAAAATGGGCTGTTTAACTTGTTGATCTAAAAAGTTCAGCCAAGGTTCACCACTTAAGCGAGCGCAAGTGGGATCAATTTTTTGTATACAGATTTGCTTTAACAGCTTGTTCGCTTCTCTGTATGCGCTGTACTGTGACTGCCAATTAATTTGATGGCATTGTTGAATAGCTGCACGACGCCAAGCTTGCTTCTTGCGGTACCAAACAATTAATACTAACAAACCAATAACAAGCGCTAACAACGCCCACCAAGGCCAAGCCGGTGGCCAATAAGAAACGGCTTGCGGAAGATGTATGTCTTTTAATTGCTCAAGTGGATTCATTTTGCACCTCGTTGCTCTAGTGCAATTTTAAGTGCCATGTAAGGGATGTCAGAAGCATCTATTTGATGGTGATTGATGGCTAATTGTTTAAACGTTTGTTCAATACCGTGCTGAAATACACTCACCGCTTCACGGTAAGCGTGTTGTGATTGTTTGCTTTGGGTATCTAAAAAACCTTCATTTATGCCATCGGTGACGCCGTACATGCCAGGTGGCGGCATTTCACGTTCGAGTGCGTCGTAAACCTGTAATGCCACCACATGATTATGGCGTTTTAAATTAAACAGAGCGGCTTTGTCTTCAGCCGTTAAGTCAAAAAAATCACTGATTAGGTAAATAGTCGTGCCCGGTTTAACCCCTTTGTGTAGCTTTTTAAGGCAGTCACCAAGGGTGTTTTTAACATGGGCATGGTGTTTGAGTTGATGGTTGAACTCATTGAGGGATTTTAAAATCTGCAGCACATGTTGGGCACGTTGTTTAGGACGGAAATCTTTCTCTTGATCATCCCCTAGGATAAAAGCCCCGACACGATCCCCATGATCCAATGCCGCCCACGCGATAATAGAAGCACATTGTGCCGCCACCACCGATTTAAAGCTACGCCGTGAACCAAAAGCCATGGGGGTGCGTTGATCGCACATGATGACAACCGGGCGTTCACGTTCTTCTTTGTAAACCCGGGTGTGTGGGCTTTGGGTTCGGGCGGTAACACGCCAGTCGATGCTGCGAATATCGTCACCGGGTAAATATTGACGTAGCTGATCTAAATCTAAGCCGCGGCCTTTTTGTTTGCTGGCATGGCCGCCGGCAAGAATGCCATGAATTTGTGGCAAGCTGGCCAGACGTAAGCGTTTTGCCAGCATACGTAACTGGGTAAGCTGGTGTTCATCGGTAAAGGCGCTACCGGGGAAAAACCCATCAAGGTAGTCTGCGTCGCTTTTTGCGGAGTTTGTCATAGCTAGGCCCTTACGGTACCGCCACACGCATAATTAACTCGTTAATGACTCGGTCGGTGGTCATCCCCGTGGCCTCGGCATCAAAACTCACAATGATGCGATGACGTAATACCGGGTGAAGTACCGCTTGAACATCGTCTGGACTGACAAAATCTTTACCTGCAAGCCAGGCATGGGCGCGAGCACAGCGATCCAACGCAATGGTGGCACGAGGGCTGGCGCCAAATTCAATCCAACTGGCCATATCATCACCGTAAGCTTGTGGCTCACGTGTGGCCATTATGAGCTGTACTATGTATTCCTCGACTCGCTCACTTAAATGCATTGCCAATACTTCTTGGCGTGCGGCGAAAATATTGGCTGCGCTGAGTTTTTCACTAGGAAGAGGGGTGGCGTTATTCTGTGCTTCACCACGGGCTAAGCGTAATATCTGAGTTTCGGCTTGTGCACTTGGGTAGTGGATGCGAACGTGCATCAAAAAGCGATCAAGCTGAGCCTCTGGTAGAGGGTAAGTACCCTCCTGTTCGATAGGGTTCTGCGTGGCCATGACTAAAAATAATTTATCAAGATCATATGTGGTGCCAGCGACACTCACTTGGCGTTCGGCCATGGCCTCTAGTAATGCAGACTGAACTTTTGCTGGCGCCCGGTTGATTTCATCCGCTAATACAAGATTATTAAATAAAGGGCCTTTCTGAAAAGTGAACTCACCGGTTTGTGCGCGGTAGATTTCGCTGCCCGTAATATCAGCCGGTAATAGATCAGGGGTGAACTGGATTCGTTGGTAATCCCCCTCAATGCAGTCAGCAAGTGTTTTGATGGCCTTGGTTTTGGCTAACCCAGGCGCGCCTTCTACCAATAAGTGGCCATCGGCCAAAAGCGCCATTAATAGGGCGTTCACCAAATCTGGTTGCCCAATGATGTGTTCTTGTAAGCTGGCTTGTAACGCTGTGATGTGCTCACGATTTGTCATATGACCATTTCCAAGTTTTTGTTTTTGCAAGCATTTTAGAAATTTTCCCTTGCGGGTCAAGGGTAGGATTACCGCTTGTGAAAAGAGTTCCCTGATAACCAAGAAATTGCCTTGTATCATGGGTACGCGTTTTTTGATGGTTAAACTATCATTTATTAATAGATAAATCCCATAGGATCCACCATGAACAACTTGTTGAATAAGGAAGTCCACCCTCGAGTCGCACTGTTGATTGAACGTTTAATGGCCGAGGTTCCGAAAAAACACGCAGATGCATTGGCGCAGTTTGCTAAAAATTATTATGCCGCAACACCCGAGCAAGAATTAGAAGACCGTAAAATTGATGATCTTTATGGTGCCACGCTTGCGTGTTGGAACTTCATGCAAAAGTGCCCAAGTCATAGCAAAATCCGAGTATTTAATCCTGACTTTGAAGAGCATGGCTGGCAGTCTACCCACACTATTGTTGAAGTTTTGCACAAAGATGTGCCTTTTTTAGTGGATTCTATCCGCATGGAGTTAAATCGACGGGAGATGTCGATTCACTTTATCAATCATGCTGTGATGCATGTGGATCGAAATGACAAAGGAGATCTGGATCTAAATTCACCTTTGAGTGACGTTGAAAGCCCTAGAGAAGCCATTGTTTATGTGGAAGTTGATCGTCATACCGACGAGAAGGCTCTTGCAGGCCTGACCACCTCCTTAAAAGAAATTTTAGAAGAAAATCGCCTTGTGGTGGGGGATTTTCCGCTGGTGAAAAAGCGCTGCGAAGAGACCATTGAATGGGTTAAAAACAGCAAAGGGCCTTTTAGCAAAAAAGAGATTAATGAGTCGGTTGCGTTTATTGAATGGCTAGTGAATGATCATTTCACCTTTTTAGGTTGTGAAGACATTATCATTGAAACCAAAGCCGACAAACCCATTGCGGTGAAAGATAAAGACCAGGTTTATGGTTTATTTAAAACAGAGGCCCATGGCCCTGATAATGTGGTGATTGGTGATTTGCCTGATACCATGCAGGCTTTGATTTTAGCACCGCAACTTATTGCGTTAACCAAGTCAGCACGTCGATCTCGCATTCATCGCCCCGCTTACCCTGATTACATTACGGTGAAAAAAATTGACGAAAATGGACAAGTAGTCGGCGGTCGTCGTTTCTTAGGAATGTTTACCTCTAATGTATATTCTGAAAGCTCATTTAATATCCCGATTGTGCGTAATAAAACCAAGGAGGTTTTGAAACGCGCCGGTTTGAATGCGGGCAGTCATCACAGTAAAGAGCTTCAGCATATTTTAGAGGTTTATCCTCGGGATGAATTATTTCATACGGATATTGATAATCTTGCTCGCACGGCCATTGGCATATTAAATATCCAAGAGCGCAGGCGCACGCACATATTTATTCGTCAAGATCAGCTGAATAAATTTTTATCCTGTTTGGTGTATGTCCCACGAGATTTATACAACACTGAGTTGCGCCATAAAATGCAAAATATCCTTACGGAAGCGTTCAACCCGCTGGATATTGAATTTACCACATATTTTTCAGAATCCACTCTGGCGCGAACTTTGTTTACGTTAAAGTTAAACCCTTCAGAGGTCATTGAATTCGACGAAAAGAAAATCGAAAAAGACATTCAAAGTGTTGCGCGATCTTGGCAGGATGATTTAATGGCCGCGTTAATTGAAGGGGTAGGGGAAGAAAAAGGGAATCGCTATTTTCAGTTGTATCGACGTGCCTTTGGTGCAAGTTACCGAGAGGAATTTCTACCTCGCACTGCGGTCGTTGATATTCAACACATCATGTCAATGAAAGATGATTCTGATGTGGCTATGAGTCTCTATCGCAATGTAGCGGATACCGGTAACCACTTTAAATTTAAGTTATACAACCCTGAAAATCTATTGCCTTTATCGGACGTTATTCCTATTTTAGAAAATCTAGGGTTAAGGGTGATTGGCGAGCATCCCTATGGGATTCACCGCTCAGACGGCAAGCAGTTCTGGGTGCATGATTTCAGCATGATTTACACCTTTAGCGATAATATTGACCTGCATGAAAGCAAAGAAAAATTTCAAGATGCGTTTAAAGCCATTTGGTTTGGTAAAGCAGAAAACGATAACTTTAATCGTTTGTTACTAGGTGCCCATTTAGGCTGGCGAGAAGTGGCCTTACTAAGGGCGTACGCACGATACATGAAACAAATCCGCTTTGGTATTTCAGAGTCATTCATTGCCGATACTTTATGTAAATACCCGGATCTAGCCTCGTTTTTGGTGCGCTATTTTGTCACGCGTTTCAGCTTGGTAAAAACCGCAGTGAGTACCCGTGAGAAATATTTAGAAAAGCTAAATACTCAATTTTCTGAACTGCTTGATCAAGTTGAAAGTATTAACGAAGATCGTATTTTAAAGCGTTATATTGAATTAATGAGCGCCACCATTCGCACGAACTTTTTCCAAAAAGACAGCTCTGGTGAGTTAAAGCGCTACTTCTCGTTTAAATTGAGCCCTCGAGAAATCAGCGATATACCATTACCAAAGCCCTTATTTGAGATATTTGTCTACAGCCCTCGAGTAGAAGGGGTGCATTTGCGCGGCGGTAAAGTGGCTCGTGGTGGTTTGCGTTGGTCAGACCGCTTTGAGGATTTTCGTACCGAAGTGCTGGGCTTAGTGAAAGCCCAACAGGTTAAAAACTCAGTGATCGTGCCAGTTGGCGCAAAAGGCGGTTTCATTGCCAAGCAGCTGCCTGAGGGTGATCGAGATGCTTTTTTAGCAGAGGGCATTGAATGCTATAAAATATTCATTTCCGGTTTGTTAGATATTACCGATAACCTCATTGATGGCGAAGTGATTCCACCTGAGCATGTGATTCGTTTTGATGATGATGACCCGTATCTAGTGGTAGCCGCCGATAAAGGCACCGCTACGTTCAGCGATATTTCAAATGGTATTGCTCAAGATCGTGGATTTTGGCTGGGTGATGCATTTGCCAGTGGTGGCAGTGTGGGTTATGACCATAAAAAAATGGGTATTACCGCAAAGGGAGCCTGGGTATCGGTTCAGCGTCACTTCCGTGAATTAGGGTTAAATGTACAGGAAGAATCCATCACCGTTATTGGTGTTGGTGATATGGCCGGGGATGTATTTGGTAATGGCATGTTGCGCAGTGAATACATCAAACTAGTGGCGGCCTTTAATCATTTGCATATTTTTATCGACCCTAATCCTGAAGATGTGAAAGCAAGCTATAAAGAGCGCGAGCGTTTATTTAATTTACCGCGAAGTGCATGGACAGACTATGAAAGTAAATTAATTTCTAAAGGCGGTGGTGTATTTAATCGATCTGCGAAATCCATTGATATTTCGCCAGAAATGAAAGCCTGTTTTAATATTAAGGCAGACAAGCTTTCGCCCAATGATTTAATTCATGAGTTATTACAAGCACCGGTGGATTTAATTTGGAACGGCGGTATTGGCACGTATGTGAAATCCAGTAGCGAGTCCCATGCTGCGGCGGGCGATAAAGCCAATGACAGCTTGCGCATCAACGGTAAACAGCTGAAAGCAAAAGTCATCGGCGAAGGGGGGAATTTAGGTATTACCCAGCGTGCACGTATTGAGTATGCACTAAATGGAAAAGGTGCTTCTTTTACGGATTTCATTGATAACGCCGCAGGCGTTGACTGCTCGGATCACGAGGTAAATATTAAAATTTTACTCAATGGCGTGGTGCAAGCGGGTGATCTTACCAGTAAACAGCGCAATGAATTTTTAGAAAGCATGACAGATGAAGTGTCTGAATTGGTTTTGCAAAATAATTATCGTCAAACCCAGGCCATTGCCCTTGCATATCGTGAAGCGAAAACCCGCATTGATGAATACAAACGCTTAATGAATGACCTTGAACGTCAGAAAAAGCTGAATCGTGAATTGGAATTTCTGCCCAATGATGAGGATCTTGAAGAGCGTAAAAATCAGAAGAAAGGACTAACTCGTCCAGAGCTTTCGGTATTAATAAGCTATACAAAAGGGGATTTGAAGGAGCTGCTCAATACACCGGAAATTTCACAAGATGAGTATTTGGCTAAATCGGTTGAGGATGCCTTTCCGTCTATGCTGTTGGAACGTTTTCCTGATGCGCTTTATGGCCATCAATTACGCAGTGAAATCGTCGCTACGCAATTAGCCAATGAGATGGTTAATCGTATGGGCATTACCTATGTCAACCGTATGCGTGATAGTACAGGCGCGGATATTAACGCCATTGTAAAAGCCTATGTGACCGCACGTGATGTGTTCCGTATGAATGAGTTATGGCAAGAAATTGAAGCGCTGGATTATAAAGTCAGTGCGAAAATACAAGAGTCCATGATGGCTGCATTAATGCGATTGGTACGTCGCGCATCCCGTTGGTTCTTACGTAACCGTCGTCGAGAGCTGAATATCGCCGAGGAGGTCGCCCGTTTCCGTGAGCGTGCTGCCGCTATCAGCGCCCGTTTATCTGACTTGTTGGCTGGTGAAGGCAAGCAAGTTTGGCAGGACTATTACGATACTTTGATCGAAGCACAGGTGCCTGAAGAACTGGCATCGACTATTGCAGGTGCGAATAATATGTTCTCAGCTTTGAGTATCATAGAAGGCGCTGAACAAACTGACCGCAGCGCCGAAGATGTGGCAGCGACCTATTATCAGGTGGGCTGTAATTTAGATCTTGAGTGGTTCCTTGAGCAGCTCAATAAAGTATCTGTACAAAGCCACTGGCAGGCTCTTGCAAGAGAAACCTACCGAGATGATCTAGATTGGCAGCAGCGTACCCTTACGGCCAGTATTATTAATACTTTACCAAATGGTGACATTGAAGCGCGCATGCATGCTTGGCTGGAGAAAAGTGAGCCTATGATTAGTCGCTGGCGCAAAACCGTTGTGGAGCTGAGAGAGGGTGAAATCAATGATTTTGCCGTTTTTTCCGTAGCATTACGTGAGCTTCTGGATTTGGCTCAAGCAAGCCGATTGGCCACTGAGCACAGTTGCTAGGTGAATAAAACGACGTGCCGTTAATATCCCCTGTAACAAATCTAGAGACTTGTTACAGGGTATGCTAAAAATAACTTTTAATAGTGATTAAGCGTGCATACCGTGCAGAGCATAGACGTTGATATCCACTTATCGCCAGATGAAGTGCAGCGTGCCTATGAAGGGGTAGACCAGGTGTTTGCCTATTCAATGGATGGGCGCAGCATTCGTTTTCCAGTGCGCATCCTTTGGCAGTTTATCGGCCATAGCGGGATTCATGGTCGATTTCGCATCCAATATGGCAAAGACAGGCAATTTGAGTCCGTGACACGGCTTTCTTAAGTCTATTGGCGCAGTTTTTTTGTGAATCCATAAGCAAAAGGTCATGGCTTTCTATATAATATGCCGCAAATTTTGTCGAGGGTTCCTCTGTGTATAAATTGCTGCGCAACGTGCTATTCAAATTCAATGCTGAAACATCCCATGAATTAACGCTGGATTTGTTAGGTGCAGCTAAACGCCTAGGTGTATTGGGCCTATTTGCGCCAAAAGTACCTGATCAACCTGTAGAGCTATTGGGTATGAGCTTCAAGAACCCAGTAGGACTGGCCGCGGGCCTTGATAAAAATGGTGACTTTATCGATGCCCTGGGTGGTCTAGGGTTTGGCTTTATCGAAATCGGCACTATCACCCCGCGCCCTCAACCGGGTAACCCTCAGCCTCGTTTATTCCGTTTGCCTGAGCATAAAGCCATTATTAACCGCATGGGCTTTAACAACAAAGGGGTCGACCACCTTGTAGAGCAAGTAAAAAAAGCCAAGTACAACGGTATTTTGGGTATTAACATTGGTAAGAACTTTGATACCTCGGTTGAAGATGCCAACAGCGATTACCTAATTTGCTTAGAAAAAACCTACGAGCATGCAGACTACATCACTGTGAATATTTCTAGCCCTAATACCCCTGGGCTGCGTTCACTGCAATTTGGTGAGTCATTGACGTCTTTGCTTTCTGTTCTAAAAGAAGCCCAATTAAAGTTAGAAAAACAACACGATAAATACACGCCTATCTTGGTAAAAATTGCACCGGATATGACAGAAGAAGAAACCCAGTTAGTGGCTAAAACCCTAATGGATACACAAATGGACGGTGTCATTGCTACCAATACCACCCTTGAGCGTGATGCTGTACAAGGCCATGCTTATGCCAACGAAGCAGGTGGGTTAAGTGGTCTGCCTGTGCAGGCTGGCTCGCTACAGGTATTAAAATGGTTAACCCGTGCACTGGATGGCAAGATGCCTATTATCGGTGTTGGTGGCATTGTGGATGGCGCATCAGCGGCGGATAAAATTCAAGCGGGTGCCCAGCTAGTGCAGGTCTACTCTGGGTTTATTTATGAAGGTCCAAAACTGATTGCGCAGGCGAACGATGCGATTGCTGCCATCAAGGGTCGCCGTTCATAAGGTTTAATAGGGTTGAGTGCCATATATGAAAAGGGCCCGATTGGGCCCTTTAGAGTTAATTGAGAGTCAGTGTGAATTAAACCGGAAGTCGATGAACGCCGGCGACGCCTGAGTAACCATCCCAGTGGTCCGCTCGACCTTCACGCCAGCCACTCATCCAATTAAAGTGGGCAGGGCCTTCTGGACATAGGTCTTTTGATCGACCTTGTACGCCCGCCATGTAACCTTTTTGGAATGCTCGGCGATCCATATCACGCTTCTGTCTTCTCATACGTCGTTGCCTCTGTTTGAAAATCTTGCATATGTATTAGGCCGATGAATTGCCTAACACAGATTTCAGTATGGATAGGTTACAGCCCCATGTTAATGATTAATTTGTTCTCTAGATTAGATTGCTTAGATCTATAAGTTATAGATTGTAAGTTCTTGATCTACAAACTGTTTTAAAACATATAAATGTCGCCAGTGCACAGCCTATGCGCTTAACTGATAGACAACGTAAAATTAGATAAAAAGTTGATGCTTGCATGAATGAAATAGAACAACAGCCCATGGTTATTACTTGCCCAAAAGGCCTTGAGTCATTATTGGCCCAAGAAATAGAAAGCCTTGGGGCGCAGGCGGTTAAAATTGGGATTGCGTTTGTTAGCTGCGAGCCTAGCCAGGAGGTCGGTTATAAAATCTGCATGTGGTCTCGTTTGGCCAGTCGTGTGTTGTACCCGTTGGCGCAGTTCCCAATTAACGATGCTGACGACATGTACAAGCAACTGCTTGAGATTCCTTGGTTGGAGCACCTTAGTGACCGCCAAACCTTCCGTGTGTATTTCTCGGGTACCAATGACGATATTCGAAATACGCATTTTGGCGCACTGAAAGTAAAAGATGCGGTGTGTGATTATTTCCGTGAAAAAACCGGCACCCGCCCAGATATTTCTGATCAACCGGATGTCAGTATTCATGTACGTTTAAGTCGCGATGCGATTTCGGCCTCTCTTGATATGGCGGGTGAATCGTTACACCGTCGTGGTTATCGCCAAAGCCAAGGTTTAGCCCCACTGCGTGAAAACTTGGCAGCAGCACTATTGATGCGCGCAGGTTGGCCTGAATTAATGAAACAAGATGATGGCGCCTTGCTAGACCCTATGTGTGGTTCGGGTACTTTGTTAATTGAGGCGGCGTTAATGGCGGCGGATATTGCGCCGGGTTTATTACGCAATAGTTTTGCTTTTGAAAAATGGAAAACCTTTCAGCCCGATCAATGGCGTGCCATTAAAGAAGACGCACAAGCGCGTAAACAGTTAGCGCAAGAGTCTGATGCGGAACTGACTATGGTGGGTTATGACATGGATGAGTCCGTATTAAATAAAGCGAAAGATAACGCCCGCCGTGCGGGTGTCATGCACTTTATTCATTTTAAGCAACAGACCTTAAATGAACTNACCAAAGAAAAAGGCTTGCCAGAAACCGGTTTGATTTTATCTAANCCACCTTATGGTGAGCGTTTAAGTGACGAAGTGGCCATTGGCTCTTTGTACTCGGCCTTTGGCCGTTTGGTGAAGCAAAACTTTGCAAACTGGACTCTAGGTGTATTCACCGGTAACCCAGGCCAGGCGTATCAATTTAAGATGCGCGCGCATAAACAATACCAATTTTATAACGGCGCCATTGCCTCAAAATTATTTTTATACACCATCTCCCAAGGCTCAAGTGATAAGGCTCAAGCGCAAGCTCAGCTTGAAGAAACCAAACCAGCCACGGCTGCTGAATATGAGGCCATGACCCTAGGTGACGGCGCGCAAATGATTTGCAATCGCTTGCAAAAGAATTTGAAAAAAATTAAGTCTTGGGTGAAAAAACAAAATACTAACTGCTATCGCTTATACGATGCCGATATGCCGGAATATGCGGTGGCCATTGATGTGTATGATAGCTGGGTACACATTCAAGAATACGCGCCACCTAAATCCGTAGACCCTGAAAAAGCCGAAAACCGTTTGCGCGATGTACTCGATGCCGTACCGGTTGCGTTAAATATTAACCGCAGTCAGGTTGTGCTTAAGCAGCGCATGGTTCAAAAGGGGAAGCGTCAGTATGAGAAACAAGATAAGCAACAGCAGTTCTTTGAGGTGCAAGAAGGGGATTGCCGCTTCTATATTAATTTAACCGATTATCTTGATAGTGGCCTGTTTTTGGATCATCGACCGATTCGCACAGAAATCGGTACCTTGGCTAAAAACAAAGATATGTTGAACCTGTTCAGCTATACCTGTGCCGCCAGTGTGCATGCGGCAGTTGGCGGTGCACGATCAACCACCAGTGTGGATATGTCTCATACGTATCTTAACTGGGGGCGTAAAAACCTAGCGCTGAATGGGCTGGCGGATACGAATCATGAGTTCATTCAAGCGGATTGCGTGACGTGGTTAGAGCAAGCTCAACAAGAAAAAGCCCGTTATGATTTGATCTTCATGGACCCGCCGAGTTTTTCAAATTCAAAACGCATGCTCGATATTTTTGATGTGCAAAGGGACCACGTAAAACTGATTACCCTAGCGATGGGATTGTTGCGCCCTGGTGGCACACTGATCTTCTCAAACAATTTCAGACGCTTCAAAATAGAGCGCGATGCACTAAATCAGTTCGAAATTGATGATATCAGTGCCCGTACCATTCCCCAGGATTTTGCTCGTAACCCTAAAATCCATCAGTGCTTTTTGATTAAAGCTCGGTCTTAAGTCCCATGAAAGCTGGGTAGATGTTTTTTCTGCCCAGTTTTAGTGTGTTTCTGTTTTATATTTGTGCTTTAAAATGATGCGGTTGGCATATTGTGTGCATTAACTTGAGTCATTATTAAGCGGTGAAATAAGCAATATAGCTTTAATCACTATTAACTATAAGACGATACCTTAATAGCAACGGCTCTTGCTTAATTAAGGTGCACACAAAAGGGGATTGTTGTGGAAAACATCAACAGTGCTGTAGAAACCCTAGTTAGCAGCTCAAACACTTTCTTTATTTTACTTGGCGCCATCATGGTGTTCTTCATGCACGCGGGCTTCGCTTTTTTAGAAGTGGGTACCGTACGTCACAAGAACCAGGTGAACGCTTTAGTAAAAATCATCACAGATTTTGCCGTATCGACCATTGCGTATTTCTTTGTGGGTTATTCAATTGCTTATGGTGCGGATTTCTTCGCAAGCGCAACTGACTTAGCACAGAGTAATGGCTATGAACTGGTTAAATTCTTTTTCTTATTAACCTTTGCTGCAGCTATTCCTGCCATTGTGTCTGGTGGTATTGCTGAACGTGCGAAGTTTTATCCTTTCTTAATTGGTTCGGCTTTGATCGTGGGTGTGGTTTATCCATTTTTCGAAGGCCTGATTTGGAATGGTAATTACGGTTATCAAGCTTGGTTAGAAGCCACCTTTGGTGCGCAATTCCATGATTTTGCTGGCTCCATTGTTGTGCATGGTATGGGTGGCTGGATTGCACTGGCTGCGATTATTTTACTGGGTGCTCGTACGGGTCGTTATCGTGAAGGTCGTCCAGTTGCCTTTGCACCGTCAAGCATTCCTTTCCTTGCGTTAGGTGCTTGGATTCTAACCGTTGGCTGGTTTGGCTTTAATGTCATGTCTGCCCAAACCATGGATGGCATCAGTGGTTTGGTTGCCGTTAACTCTTTAATGGCTATGGTTGGCGGTACATTGGTGGCCATGCTAATGGGTAAAAATGACCCAGGCTTCATTCATAACGGCCCATTGGCGGGCTTAGTAGCGGGATGTGCGGGCTCTGACTTGTTCCATCCGATGGGTGCACTAGTGGTTGGTGGTGTAGCCGGTGCGTTATTTGTATATACCTTTACTTTGTTCCAAAACAAATTCCCACGTATTGATGATGTGTTGGGTGTTTGGCCACTTCACGGTTTATGTGGTTTTTGGGGTGCGGTAGCGGCCGGTATTTTTGGTCTTGAATCATTTGGTGGCATGGGTGGTGTTACCTTTATGTCGCAGTTGGTTGGTTCATTGACTGGTGTGGCGGTTGCGTTAATTGGTGGCTTTGCCGTATACGGTTTAGTGGGCGCCATTGCAGGCCTGCGCTTGTCGCAAGAAGAAGAGTACAACGGTGCGGATTTATCGATCCATAAGATTGCATCTACCTCTGAAGATTAATTTTGATGAGTCAAAAAAGCGCTTGCTTCGGTAAGCGCTTTTTTTATGGGTATAGAAAACTATACAGAGGTAATAGTAGGGTTTAGCCATG
>NYTP01000058.1 GCA_002683575.1 Bermanella sp. | reverse complement strand
TGGTTTGCGTTATCTAATAGATTAATAATGGCTTGCATCAAGACTAAGGGGTACTGCACCAAGGGGCTATCTTGAATGGCCGTAAAGTCGTTGTGCCAAATAAATTGGGCTTTCGGTTGCAGCAATAACCATTGCTGGGTGGTTGAGTGTAAAAAGGTGTGCAACGCTTGTGTGTCACTGATATCCAATTGACTGGGTTGGCTTAGACGCTTTAATTTTTGCTGGCACAATTCAATTTGCTGATGAATTAATTGTAAATCTTCGCGGCTGTTTTCATCCAGCTGCGTGAGCTGTTGTAATTCATGGCTAAGCATTTTTATGGTGGTCAGCGGCGAGCCTAATTCGTGAGCGGTGCTGGCGGCTTGGCTGGCCAGCAGCATCAGGTGTTCGTTTTGTAAGACTTGCTCACGGTAGTGCGCGGTTTGTTTGTCTTTTTCTCGTAAATCAAACGCCATTTCAACCACAAAATAGGCAATTAAAAGGGCGCTTAAAATAAAGGTAAACCACATGCCTACAATGTGAAAGCTTAAACCGGCGTGGGCAAGGTGATGATCAAGAGCGGGCAAGGGAAAATAAAAAAATAACAATAAACCATACAATGCCATGGCCAGCATGCATAAAATCCAAGTCATGGCCCAGCTTAATGTGGCGGCACTGATGACAATGGGCACTAATAAATACGTAATAAAAGGATTATTAGCCCCACCACTGACATAAATAAGTGCAGCGATGAGTAAGGTGTCGGCCAGTAAATAAATAAATAATTCATAAGGCGCCGCTTGATTGTGTCGTGCTCGCCATAAGTTCAACAAACTTAATAAGGTTAATGTACTGAGCACCCCCCATAACATGAGCTGTTGCATAGGTGGGGTTTGCTCTAGTCCAATTAAAAATAATGCTAGTGCAATGCCGCAACAAACAATTAAGCGCAATACCGCAAGGCGCTTAAGGTTTTGAACAATGGGGTTATTGAATACACTTTGATTATTGCGCATGTTCAAACTCACTGTTATGAAGCAGTTTGTAAGGCCCTAATAAGTGCTCATACACCAACTGACAGGCAAGCTCTGTGTTTCGCTCCAGCAGTGCATTCATTAATGCATCATGGTCTTTTTGGTTGGCATCAAATACCTGATTGTTAACCATGTGTTGTTTTAACCAAAGGTTTCGATAGCGCGACGCTTTTTCATACAGACCGCGACGCACATCTAATAGAGCAGGGGATTGGCAGCCAGAGGTAATGGCGCTGTGAAAATTATGATGCAGTGCTTCCCATTGGGTGATGCTATGTCGAGCGTCTTCTAGGTTGTTCGCGTTTGCTAGGGACTCACTTAACAAAGGGGCCGCTTTTTTTAATTGATGAGCACTGGCGAGAATACCCGCTTCCCATGCGTCATCCCCTTTCTCAATGGCCAAACGCACACACAAGGCCTCAATGTGCGCGCGAGTATGGTAGATGTCAGATAGCTCAGCCTTTGATATGGGGTGAACACGAAAACCTCTTTGGTTTTCCACTACCACTAATTGCTCAACAATCAGTTGGGATAGGGCCTCTCGTAAAGGGCTGACACCCACCAAGTAGCGCTCCTTTAGGCGGGCCATGCGCAGTTTTTCACCCGGAGCAAAATAGCCGTTTAAAATATCCTGCTTAAGCTGGCTAACCACCTGACCGGCAAAGCTGTCTGTACTGGCGTCTTCTTGAGTACTTGTGGCCATGGGGTTCCTTGTGGGTAGTTGGCAGCTATTAGGTTGTATTCTACGATAACTTGCCCGATCAGGAAATAGCGTACAAATATCATAATGTTGACATTAATATAAAATGTCGACATTATTGCTGCCACTTAATCATGAATACGTCCCAATCTAGGAGGACACGCCATGTCAGCAACGGAATCGGTGAAGTTAGCCCCTACAAACAGACGTTTTAGTCAGTCTGTACACCCAAATAACCCAAGATTGCAGTGCATTACGTTAAGTGCAGGTGCGTTGGCTGAGTTTGAATCCCAGTCCAGTGCTTGGGATGTGCAAGCCGTTGAATATAAGCCGTTTCTACGATTTGCAGTGGCTAACGCCCTTGATGAAGCCTGCGGCGGTGAGTTATCCCCATTGTTGAATGCCATTGTGCAAAACCGCGAGCAAGGCGCATTTTTGTTTGATTACCAAGGCACCCCACAAGCCGAGGCCAGTGATTTTCATGTAAAGTTATCCACTGCTATTTCTCATTTAATAGGTGTGCCAAATTTTGATGCCATGCATGGTAAATTCTATGCACGTTTCACTGTGCGCAATAAAGACGACAGCGACAGTTATTTACGCCAAGCTCATCGTCGTATGGAACTGCACAATGACGGCACCTATGTGAAAGAACGCACAGATTTTGTTTTGATGATGAAGATGAAAGAAGAAAACATGGAGGGAGGCGACTCATTAATCCTGCATGTTGATGATTGGCAAGACTTGGATAAGTTTTACAATCATCCACTGGCTAAGCAAGATATTCAATGGGGCTCGCCACCAAGTAAACAAGTGGACTATAAGGTTCATCACCCTGTGTTTTTTGAAGAAGATAAAAACGGCAAGCCGCACATGCTATTTATCGACCAATTTGCTGAGCCGCAAAATATGCGTCAGGGTTTGTACTTGCATCAAATGGGCGAATCATTAGAAGCCGAAGAAAATTGCAGCAACATAGAGGTGCCTGTGGGGTCGATGCTGGTTATGCAAAACCATACTTGGTTGCATGGTCGTGATAAATTTATGTCTCACCCTGGTCTTGAGCGTGAGTTACTGAGACAGCGTGGTCACTTTACCGCTAACTAGTGTTTATGCAGTTTGGTGGGCATAAAGGTTTAAATCGTTGTTAAACTTGGGCCAGCTGGCGGGTTCATTGATTATTTTAAGGCAGACAGTTTAATGAAATTTGATTACGTCATTATTGGTGGCGGCATTGTTGGCGTGTCTACCGCATGGCAGTTGCAACAGCGCTTCCCGCAAAAACGTATCGCGATTGTTGAAAAAGAAAGCCAATTTGCCTGTCATCAAACTGGACACAACAGCGGGGTGATTCATGCGGGTGTGTATTATCAGCCTGGTTCGTTAAAAGCCAAGTTTTGCAAAGAAGGGGTGCAAGCCACTATTGAATTTTGCAAAGATAATGACATCCACTATGAACAATGCGGCAAATTATTAGTGGCCACAAATGCCTTAGAGCAAGAGCGCATGCTGGCACTGTTTGAACGTTGCACTGAAAATGGAATTGATGCGCAACTACTGGATCAAACACAGCTAAAACAGCGCGAACCGAACATCACCGGCGTAGGCGGTATTTTTGTTAAGCAAACCGGTATTGTTAATTATCAGCAAGTCACCACAAAAATGGCTGAGAAATTTCAGCAATTAGGTGGCACCATTTTATTGAATCACGAAGTCATCGGTTTAGTGGAGGACGCCAACGGCGTGACCATTCAAGTAAGCCATAACGGTGAGAACCTGGTGTTAGAAAGTGATTTTTTAGTGGCCTGTTCGGGATTAATGGCTGATCGCACAACCAAGATGTTAGGCATTAAAACCGACTTTCAAATTATTCCATTTCGCGGGGAGTATTACCGATTATCGCCGCAGCACAATCACATCGTTAACCATTTGATCTACCCAATCCCTGATCCTGACCTGCCTTTCTTAGGCGTCCATTTAACGCGCATGATTGACGGCAGTGTGACGGTAGGTCCCAATGCGGTACAAGGTTGGAAGCGTGAGGGTTATGGGCGGATTAATATAAGTCTAAAGGACATTTTAGATATGATTCGCTTTAAAGGTTTTTGGCGAGTATTGAACAATAACCTTAAAGTAGGATTAGTGGAAACGTTTAACTCTTGGTGGAAACCGGGCTACTTAAAAACCGTACAAAAATATTGCCCAAGTTTAAAATTGAGAGACTTACAGCCGTACCCTGCGGGCATTCGTGCGCAAGCGGTGATGAAAGATGGCAGTATGGTGCATGACTTTTTATTTGCACAAAGTCCTCGATCACTGCATGTGTGTAATGCACCGAGCCCTGCTGCTACATCGGCTTTACCCATAGGCGCGTATATCTGTGAAAAAATCAGTCAGGCCCAAACGCCACAACCCTAAAAGAAGATTGAACCTTACCAATCTATGGATTGGGTAAAGGTTTGAATGTGTTTCATCAGCCAGCTTACCGCAGGGTCATCGCTGTAAAGAGGGTGGTGCACCATGGTCATGTTGATACTGGGAATCCCCTTTGGGGGTTTTACGATGCGCACATCCAGCATGCGTTCAAATAATTGCGCCATGTGTAATGGCAGTGTCATGACGGCATTGGTTTTTTCTACGATGCGCGCCGCTGCCATGTAGTTCACTGTTCTGGCCATATGGTGGCGCGATTTATTTTGTTGTTCTAGCCAGATATCTACTGGGTTTACACTGATTTGGCTGACATCAAAAAACACCACGTGGTCTAATTTTAAATATTGCTTTAAAGACAGGCTCTGGTTGGCCTGTTGATTATGGTTTGCCACTAAACACACCTGCGATTCTTTGATCCAATGCTCACAGATAAGATGGCTTGGAATGGTTTGCTCGGCGTCCATGCCTATGACCAAATCCACCTCCCCGTTGGTTAGTCTATTTTGACTGGCGTCTTGCTCAATCACTTCAATCTCAACGGCAATGTTGGGTGCCAGCTGCAGTAAGTAGCTGAGTAATTCTGGAAAAATCACCGCTTCAAAAAAATCGGTACTGGCAATTGTGAAGGTACGATGGGAGTGAGCGGCATCAAACTCTTCGTTGAGGCTTAACGATTGCTGCAGTAATTGCAGTGCATTGCGTACTTTCGGCACCATAGCCAGGGCTCGTGGGGTAGGTTGCAAGCCATGCTCTGTGCGCACAAGTATAGGGTCGCACAACTGCTCACGTAAGCGGTTAAGTGCATGACTCATGGCGGACTGACTTAAAAAGACCTTATCAGCTGCTCGGCTCACATGGCATTCGCTAATCAAGGCCTCAAAAATCAATAATAAGTTTAAATCGAATTGGCGCAGATTCATGACATGCATCCTTTGCTTTTAAGTATTAATTATATACATACTTGTATTGAAAATATGCATTTCAATAATGATTGCTGCCTGTCTACACTGAAGGCAAATTATTATTTATTGAGGCGTCGCTATGACCCAGTCAAATCCCAATTCAGCTAATGCCGATATGCCAATATATGGCTCTGTTGGCGTGACATTTATGGAGTTTCCAGTGGTGCAAGATTTGGCCAGCAGTGATGCAGAAGTGATTGTGAGTGGTGTGCCATTTGATATGGCCACCTCTGGTCGTGCGGGTGCGCGTTCAGGGCCATCTGGCGTGCGCGCCGCGTCGGTCAATATGGTGTGGGAAGGGGAGCGCTGGCCTTGGAGTTTTGCCCTGGATGACCATTTAAAAGTGGCGGATATTGGCAACGTGACGTTTAAGCACGGTGAGCCACAAACCTTGGTGAACAATTTAGAAGCCAATATTCTTAATATTGTAAAAGCGGGTAAAAACCCATTGACCATTGGTGGTGATCATTTCATTACCTTACCGATTTTACGTTCGGTCGCAAAAGAACATGGTCCAGTGGCGTTAATCCATTTTGATGCACACACGGATACCTACAGTGGTGGCAGCAAGTATGATCACGGTACGTTTTTGCATCATGCAGTGGAAGAAGGCATCGTCGATACCGAGCACTCAATACAAATCGGTATTCGTACTAACTTTACCCGTGAAGGTTATCCGTTTGAAGTATTAGACGGTGCTTGGGTAGGGGATCATGGACCGCAAGCAACTTTAAACGAAATTAAAAAACGTGTTGGCGATAAAAAAGTCTACGTCACATTTGATATCGACTGCCTAGACCCAGCCTATGCTCCGGGTACGGGGACGCCTGTGGCGGCTGGTTTAACCACAGATTGCGCACTTAAAATTATTCGAGGTTTACAGGGCCTGAATCTTGTAGGCATGGATGTTGTTGAAGTTTCACCCGCTTATGATCACGCAGAGATTACATCTCTTGCCGCGGCGACGTTAGCGCTTGAATACCTTTATGTTTTAGCAGCCAATAAGCAAAAATAAAGGCGCATAATGGTCTACCTATTCGGAGATATATGCTTCATTGAGGTGGGCGATTATTATATCCATACTGATTGAAATTAAAGATGTGCTGTCTTTATTTTATTGAGTGTTTTTATTACGCGATCTCATACCCTGGGTCGCGTTTTTTTTTTGCCCAAAAAAAAGAAAAAGCACGCTAAGCGTGCTTTCAAAAACGGATATGAATCACGAAGTACTTGGACTGGAATCCAATTCGTTTAGGTGACTTAAAAACAAGGTGAAAATCTCAGATTGGGTTGAGGTATCTAGACGGGTGTGGATGTTTTTACGATGAACCTTAACCGTGCCCAAACTGATATTTAATTGGTTAGCAATGGCTTTAGATGAGTGGCCTTGTAAAATTAACGCGGTGATTTCTTGTTCACGTTTCGTTAATACGCCGTTAGCAAAGGTGCTTAATGCATGTTTCATTGCGCCGGCTTCGGTTTCGTATTTCACATATTCTTGCGATTGAGATAACCAGAATTGTCTGACCAATGAATTAATAATCGGGTATACATCGTTAAGGCGTTTTAGCTCCGCACGTGTAATGGTACCCAAACGGGATTTACGCCCAATGGTGATGGCACAGGTCACGTCGTTATCGAGTTTGATTGCAATGTTGATTTCATCCACAAAGTCGAAATCTTTATAACAGGTTTGATAATATTCAGTGGTTTCAAATGAATCCGGTGCGATGTCTGATAGCCGACTGATGTTGGGAATGGTGCCTTGCTCAATCGACGTACATAGCGGATCTAAGATATATTCTTTTTTTAAATAGCTACGTAAAGTTGGGCTGTGTTCAGCTTGGTTGGTGGGATGTAACACAACCGGCTTTAAGGATTTTTTAAACGTCAGCATGAGCACACTATCAAAGTGGCATTGGCTGGCGAGAAATTCCTCCAGCGCATTAGGAAAGCTGCGCAGACGAATGTGGTCGATCAGTGATGCCAATTGTTTTTGCCAATTAATCTGTTGAGAATCTTGGCCGTTGATAGAGTTCATGGTGCCTCGGTAAAAAATACGCCGCTAAAAAATAAAACAAATTTCGCAGCCAGATTAAACCTGGCTGCGATACGGATTAGCTCACAGACTTAAGAGTTAAATCAAAGCACAGTAACGCTTTATCAATTAACTCATCTACTTCATCGCGGCTGATAACAAGTGGCGGAGATAATACCATACGGCTACCGGTCGCGCGCATGATTAAACCGTTTTCAAAGCAATGATCACGACAGATCGTACCGATATCAATGTCATCAGCAAAGAATTCTTTGGTTTCTTTGTTTTTCACCAATGCAATGCCCGCGATCAAACCTGTGCCCACAATATTGCCAACCAGAGGGTGGTTACCTAAACGCTCACGTAATGCGTTTTGGAAATAAGGACCAATGTCATTGCCTACATATTCAATAATATTTTCTTTTTTCATTAGGCGAATATTTTCAAGGGCAACCGCTGCACTGACTGGGTGGCCTGAATAAGTATAGCCGTGATTAAAGTCATCATCGTGTGCAATTAATGCATCACTGATGCGATTGCCTACGGCAACAGCGGCAATAGGCAGGTAACCGGATGATAATCCTTTTGCCATGGAAATAATGTCTGGCTTAATGTTTAGAGTATCACTGCCAAACCATTTACCCGTGCGGCCAAAACCACAAATCACTTCATCGGCAACCAACAAAATATCGTACTTGTGACAGATTTTTTGAATTTCAGCCCAGTAATTAGCAGGTGGCACAATGACCCCACCAGCCCCTTGGATCGGTTCGCCAATGAAGGCGGCGACATTATCAGGACCGACTTTTAAGATGCGTTCTTCAAGGGCTTGAGCACAAGCCATCCCAAATTCTTCTTCGCTCATATCGCCACCCTCGCCATACCAGTAAGGTTGGCGAATGTGTTCAATGCCAGGTACAAGAGGCATACCTTGAGCGTGCATCCCCCCCATGCCACCTAAGCTGGCACCTGCTAGAGTCGAGCCGTGATAGGCGTTTTCACGAGAGATGATGATATTACGATACGGTTTGCCCTCAATGGCCCAGTAGTGGCGCACTAAACGTAAAATTGTATCAATGGCTTCTGAGCCTGAGTTAGCAAAGAAGATGCGATTAAGGTCGTGGGGCGTGATGCTGGCGATTTCTTTTGCCAGTTGCGCTGCATTTTCGTGAGTGGTTTGGAAAAAGGTGTTGTAGTAGGGCAGTTCTTGCATCTGTTGGTAAGCCACATCGGCCAACTCTTTACGGCCATAACCCATGTTCACGCACCACAGCCCCGCCATGCCATCCAATAGCTTGTTACCTTCGCTATCCCAAAGGTAGACCCCTTGTGCTTTTTCGATTACACGGGCGCCTTTTTTATTTAACGCACCCGAGTTCGTGAATGGGTGTAAATGATGCTCGGCATCCAGTTGCTGCACTTGTTGGGTATTCAATGATGTTTCGGACATGGTGGCTCCTGAAGATAGTAAAACGATCAAATATTATTCTGTATTAGTCCAGCCATTTTGTGATCACAAAATGAATATGTCAATACTCACCTTTAAAAACCCATAGTGGGAAAGATTATTAGATGAAGCGGGTCTAATGATTCAAAGCGCCCTGTGAGTTTGGTTTTAATGACGAGTATGTATGACAGAAATGCTCCGTATCAGCGCATATAAGCGCTGCAGATTACGGGGTTATCATCTCATTGTAGTCAAGATTTGAGAGTGCTTTGGCAGGCAAGAGCCAAGCTAGATCTTATTTTTATGAGGTAAAAGCGGCGTTTTTAGAGGCTAGTTATGACGATTAGATTGATCAATAAAGCGCTGTAATAGCTCAGGGGTGCTGGCAAAATTAAACCCTTCACGTATGTCGGCTTTGATGGCTAATTGAAGGGCAATGGCGTCCCGTTGTTCGATAGCGGCCATGGCTTCGGTGTGGCGGTCCACTTGATTGGAGACTTCTAAATGGGCGCTGGCCAATCGCATAAAAGGCCCCAGCTGTAACCATAGGCTTTCGATTAAAGGAAGCGTGACTTGATGGGGGTTTGCACTGTATAAGGTACGGTGAAACTCTTGGTTGAGTGCACTCACTGGTCTGTGATCCCCCGCCATCTGTGTATCATCGATTAAGGCATCTATCTGCTGCAGCGCTTGAAGTCGAGCGTCATCGATATAGGGCAGGGCGCGCTCGGCAGCATGGCTTTCTAGGGCCATGCGGGCTTGGCATAACTCATTGAATTTCATGGCAGTCATCTTGGGTACCATTACGCGTCGGTTGCCTTGTATCTCAAGGGCATTCTCTGCGGCCAGTTGACGCAATGCCTCGCGCACAGGCATGGGGCTGACATCCAGTTCTTTGGCAAGTTCTCGAATGGTTAATGCACGCCCAGGGAGGATTTGCCCATCCATGACGGCGTTGCGTAAGGTGGCGTATACCCATTGGGTGATAGTTACAGATGCATCACGCTCAGCTAAGGTAAATTCTATAGGAGAGTTCTTGTCCATGAAGTATTAATGGCCTTGGATGGTTCGGATCATAACGGGATCGTATTTTGCTCTATGGGGCGTATGTTACTCTGTTGTGATGATCCATGAAATATTTTTGTGATCACAATACTAATCTTATTGTGATCACAAAAGTAAAAAGATAACGACAATATTTGTAATTTGCAGGTAACCCCTGTCTTGCCCTTTGCGGTAACGATCAAAGAGAAATGACTATGTCATCGAATAACGATACTGAATTTGATTTATTTATAACGGACCTGAACGGCAATCTTCGCGGCAAACGCATGCCAGCCAGTGCCAGCAAGAAAATGGCCAAAGAAGGCATCAAACTGCCACGCTCTGTTGTTGGCTTGGATGTGTGGGGCAATGACGTTTGGGAAAACGGTTTGGTATTTGAAACCGGTGACAGCGATGGCATTTGTATGCCAGTACACGAGCCGATCCCTGTGCCTTGGGCGCAATCACCTCGTAACCAGATTCTGGCCATGATGTTCAATCCAGATGGCTCTCGTTTCATGGCAGACCCGCGCCAAATTCTGGCCCACATTACCGAGCGCTTTAATAAATTGGGCATCACTCCTGTGATGGCCACAGAGCTTGAGTTTTATTTGATGGATGCCGAATCTGAAAAAAATCAGCGTCCGCGCCCGCCTAAAATGCTGGATGGTCACGGTCGTCGCTTAAGTGAAACCGACTGTTATTCCATTGATGAGATGGACAACCTAGAAGCGTTTTTCACTGAAGTACGAGAAACCTGTGAGCAGCAAGGCGTTCCTGCGGATACGATTATTTCAGAGCTTGGCCCAGGTCAGTTTGAAATTAATTTAATGCATGTGAACAACCCCATGCTCGCTGCAGACCAAGCGATTTTGTTTAAACGTTTGGTGAAAGGTATTTCCCGTAAGCATGGCTTTAGTGCGTCGTTCATGGCCAAACCCTACACCGATCAAAGTGGTAATGGTTTCCATGTGCACTTTAGCTTATTGGATGAAGACGGAAACAATATTTTTGATGACGGCACCGATGAAGGCACCGACACCCTTAAGCATGCCGTAGCCGGTTTATTGCACACCATGGCGGATGGCATGTTAGCGTTTGCACCGCATTTAAATTCTTATCGTCGTTTCATGAAAGGCGCCCATGCTCCAACGGTCGCGTGTTGGGGTTATGAAAATCGCACGGTTGCCGTGCGCATTCCTGAAAGTCCTGGTGTGGCTCGTCGTATTGAACATCGTGTATCGGGTGCCGATGCAAATCCTTACTTGGTTTTGGCCACTGTTTTAGCCGGTGCGTTATATGGTATTGAAAATAAATTAATGCCGCCTAAGCCAATTGAAGGCGATGCTTACACTGAAACCGAAGAATACGGTGACGAATATCAGTTACCCAATAAATGGGATCAAGCCACTGAAATATTCAAAGCATCTGATGTGTTAAATCAGTATCTGGGTGAAGAATTTATCCGTGTATTCTCCGCGGCAAAAGAGCAAGAGCAACTGCGTTTTGATGAGCGCATTTCGGATGTGGAATACGAGTCTTACCTAGGCCTGCTTTAAACCTAGGCTAGCCCCGGCGCGAGCACCAAAAGACACTTTTTGCACCTAATAAGTGCAGCTAGTGTCTTTTTTATGTGGTTTTGGTGCGTTTTTGCTGTTTTGTGATGGCGTATAATGACTACATACCTAATGAGGGGTATATAGTAAAAAAGGCCCATTGCGTACATTAAAATCAGAAACACGGACGTATAAATAGAATTAAAAAATCTCCTAGAAGAGATTAATAAACGTGCAAGTTTTGGTCTGACGGATTCAGCTAAAACTATAAAAATAAAAACAACGTCAGCTCTGTGTTTTATATGTTCGGCACGCGAATATAAAAACCAGAAACGACAAAGACAATGTGGCCCCACAAATAACACATTGCAACACTGGAGAAATCTATGAATCCGTTTAAGCTGGGTATCGCAACCGCTTTAACATTTGCCCTTGGCCACAGCGCCATGGCAGAAGAAAATGTTTTAAATATGTACAATTGGTCGGACTATATAGACCCAGCCGATGTTGTAAAATTTGAAAAAGAAACCGGCATTAAAGTGAACTACGATGTTTACGATTCTAACGAAATGTTAGAAGCGAAACTTATGGCCGGTAATAGTGGGTATGACCTTGTTGTGCCAACCGGTGCTTTCTTAGAGCGTCAACTACAAGCGGGTATTTATGCGCCTATCGATAAGTCTAAACTGGCTAACTACAAAAACGTAGACGCACAGCTGGCAGAAAAAATCTCACGCAGTGATAAGGGCAACCTTCACAATGTTCCGTATGCATGGGGCACCGTGGGCCTAGGTTACAATGTTGATATGTTAGAGAAGCGCCTAGGTAAAGGCGTTGAATTTAATTCATTAGATTTGATCTTTAAGCCAGAGCTAAGCAGTAAACTAAAAGATTGCGGCATCGCGCTACTGGACTCACCAGCCGATGTGATCTCGGTTGCATTGAACTACCTTGGGCTTGATCCAAACTCAGAAAGCAAAGCCGATCTTAAAAAAGCCACTGCGCTGCTTAAAGCCAACCGTCAAAATTATAAGTACTTTCATTCTAGCCAATATATTGCAGATCTTGCCAACGGCGATGTCTGCCTGACACTGGGCTATAATGGAGATATCCTGCAGTCACAAAGCCGTGCTGAAGAAGCTGGCCAAGGGACAAAAGTAGGCTATGCAATCCCGAAAGAAGGTACGCAAGTCTGGTTTGACCTCATGGCCATTCCTGCTGATGCTCCGAATAAGGAAAATGCGTACAAGTTCATCGATTTTGTGCTGCGTGGCGAAGTGGCCGCGGGGATTTCAAATTACGTTTATTATGCGGTGCCTAACACGGCCGCCACCCCTTTTATTGAAAAAGAGGTGCTAGAGAATCCAGGTATCTATCCATCAGATGAAGTTAAAGCTAAGCTGTTTCCACAGTTGGCGCATAAAGCTAAATTTGATCGCCTGTTATCTCGCGCTTGGACGGGTATGAAAACCGGACGTTAATAATTGAATTTGCCTGCATCTTGCAGGCAACCTAATTTGAAATGGCCCGTTTAGGGCCGTAAGCAAAAGATTGGCGGTGATCCATGAATGCATCTGAAATAAAATCAACCATAACCGGTGTGGCGAATCCTGTGAATACTGAACTCCCTCTTTGGAAACAACCGGATGCGACACCTTTTGTACGCATCGAAAATATCACAAAAAAGTTTGACGACTTCACGGCTGTCGACAACGTCTCGCTGAATATTTATAAAAAAGAACTGTTCTGTTTATTAGGCGGCTCAGGTTCTGGTAAGAGCACGTTATTGCGCATGCTGGCGGGTTTCGAAAACCCAACCAGTGGTCGTATCATTATTGATGGTGTGGATATGGAAGGTATTCAGCCTTGGAACCGCCCAATCAACATGATGTTCCAATCTTATGCACTTTTCCCTCACTTAAGTGTTGCTGACAATATTGCCTTTGGTCTTAAGCGCCAAGGTGCTAGCAAGCACGACGTAAAAACCCGTGTGGCTGAAATGCTCGACATGGTTCAGCTGGGCCACCTTGGTAAGCGTAAACCGCATCAACTATCGGGTGGTCAGCGTCAACGTGTGGCGTTGGCTCGTTCATTGGTAAAACGCCCTAAATTATTATTATTGGATGAACCGCTAGGGGCATTGGATAAAAAGCTTCGTGAAGAAACCCAGTTTGAAATCATGAACCTGCAAGAAGATCTGGGTGTGACCTTTGTGGTGGTAACTCACGACCAAGAAGAAGCCATGACATTAGCCACGCGTATTGGTGTGATGAACCAGGGTTTGATTGTTCAAACCGATGAACCCCATGATGTATACGAATACCCTAGCAGCCGTTTTGTGGCTGAATTCATAGGTTCTGTGAATTTATTTGAAGGCTTTGTTACCGAAGATAATGTAGACAGTGTTCGCATCGAGTCAAAAGAAGCGGGTTGTCCTTTGTTTGTTGCCCACGGTATTAGCTGTGCGCCACAGCAACGAGTGCACGTGGCACTGCGTCCTGAAAAAATTAACATGACGCGTATTAAGCCAGCACAAGATGATAACTGCTTGAAGGGCGAGATTATCGAAATTGCCTACATGGGTAGTTTGTCTGTGTACCGTGTACGCTTACAAAGTGGTAAAGAAATTCGAGTGACACAACCCAACTTTGCCCGTGACATGGGTGAGCGTTTTACATGGAACGAACATGTGTTCTTGTCTTGGGATGTGGATAGCAGCGTGGTACTAACATCATGAGTTCATTATCTGGAAACGTGTGGCTTTCTGGATTCTCTACTTGGAAAGCACGCTTTATTTCATTGAGAAACATCAGTTGGGGTCGCCTAAGTGTGATCTCTGTTCCTTATCTTTGGTTGGCAGTGTTCTTTTTTATACCTTTTTTAGTGGTATTTAAAATTTCATTGTCTGAGTCGGCCATTGCCGTACCGCCCTATACCGATCTTCTAGATTTTGATATGGAAGAAGCCTACCTCAATATTAAATTGAATTTAGGCAACTACTTATATTTATGGGAAGACAGTTTTTATTTTGATGCGTATATAAGCTCCATCAAGATTGCAGCGGTCTCCACCTTCTTTACCTTGCTGGTGGGTTTCCCTATTGCCTACTTGATCGCCCGTAGCGACGATAAGTATCGCGGTATTTTATTAGCCTTGGTTATTTTGCCTTTCTGGACATCTTTCTTATTGCGTGTGTATGCATGGGTAGGTCTATTAAAGAAACAAGGTTTAGTCAACGAAGTGCTGATGAGCATGGGTATCATTAATGAACCCTTGACCATGTTGCAAACCGACTTTGCCGTGTATATCGGTATTGTTTATACCTATTTACCTTTTATGATTTTGCCCTTGTATTCGGCCCTTGAAAAAATGGACATCTCGTTATTAGAAGCGGCAGAAGATTTAGGCGCACGCCCGATTCAAAGTTTCTTCATGGTGACGGTACCTCTTGCTATGCCAGGTATTATTGCGGGCTGCATGCTGGTATTTATTCCTGCGGTAGGTGAGTACGTGATCCCTGCGCTATTGGGTGGTTCTGATACCTTAATGATTGGACGAGTATTGTGGGATGAGTTCTCATTGAACCGAGATTGGCCAATGGCCTCAGCCGTTGCCACTGTCATGCTTGTATTCTTAGTGTTGCCGATCATGTTAATACGTAACAAGTCCGGCAAAGAGGAGGGCATGTAATGAAAAGACGTTCTCTATTTTTAAATTCAACCGCGGCATTCGGATTTATTTTCCTATATGCACCCATTATCTCGCTGATTATTTACAGCTTTAACGAATCCAAACTGGTTACGGTTTGGGGCGGTTGGTCTGTGAAGTGGTATGGCGAGTTATTCCAAAACGACCAAATCATGGATGCGGCATTTTTAAGTTTAAAAATTGCCTTTATTAGTGCCACGCTCGCAGTGGTACTAGGCACCATGGCAGGCTTTGCATTGTCTCGTATGGGGCGCTTTCGCGGAAAATTATTGTTCTCAGGTTGGGTCAGTGCGCCGCTGGTTATGCCAGAAGTTATCACCGGTCTATCGTTGCTGTTGTTATTTGTAGCACTTGAAAATGCATTTGGCTGGCCAGCAGGTCGAGGCGAAATGACGGTGATCATTGCTCACACCACGTTCTGTTTGGCGTATGTGGCGGTCATTGTTCAATCCCGTTTAGTGGTATTGGATGACACACTTGAAGAAGCGGCAATGGATTTAGGCGCCAAGCCCTCGACATTGTTTTTCTTGGTAACACTGCCATTAATTTCCCCTGCCATTATCGCAGGTTGGTTGTTGTCCTTTACTTTGTCGTTAGATGACTTAGTGATTGCAAGCTTCGTATCGGGTCCAGGTGACAGCACTTTACCGATGGTGATCTTCTCTAAAGTTCGTTTAGGGGTAACACCAGAAGTGAATGCATTGGCTACCTTGATGATCGCCATTGTTGCAGTGGGTGTGATCTTCGCCATGCTGTACATGCGTAAACAAAACAAGATGCTTGCGGCTGCTCAAGAAGGCTAACGCAAACTCATAAAAGGTGCTGGCAACAGCACCTGTCAATCAATAGGTTACAAAATGAAAATCGGTATTTTGGCCACCGGTATTACACCGGATGAATTAATTCATCAGTTTGGCTCGTACTCTGAAATGTTTGTTCAGCTTTTTTCAAAAAGTGGACATGCATTTGAATATGAAATTTTTGATGTGCGTGAAGATATTTTTCCGCAGTCACAGAATGTTTGTGATGCTTGGATCATTACAGGTTCTAAATTCAATGTGTATCAAAACCTTGAGTGGATGCAAAAATTAAAAACCTTAATTCTGGATATTCATGCTAGCCAAAAACCGTTAGTGGGAATTTGTTTTGGCCATCAAATTATTGCTGAAGCCTTTGGTGGTAAAGTAGATAAGTATCCAGGCGGTTGGGGTGTGGGTTTACATGCTTATGAGTTAACGGGTGAGCATGACTTTATAACCGATGATTCCACCGGCTTTACAATTAACGCCATGCACCAAGATCAAGTACTGGAAAAACCGGATAGTGCCGTAGTATTTGCACAGTCGGAATTCTGTGAGTTTGCCGGTCTACTTTATGATGATCGTATTTTAACCTTCCAAGCCCACCCAGAATTCACAGTGGATTATGAAGATGCGTTAGTTGAGGCACGTAAAGGGCCAGTTGTACCGACGCAAACCGCTGAAGAAGGACTAAAAACCCTGCGTCAACCGGGTGCTGCTTCTGAATCCATTAAAGTGGCTAACTGGATGGCAAATTTCATTCAAACGCGAGTGTCTTCCTAGTTAATCCCTCATCTCGTTAGGGTTGCATGATAATTAGATGCAGCGTTTAAAAAAGCCGAGGCAGTGATTGCTTCGGCTTTTTTGGTTTACAAAAAATAATCATAAATGAGTAAATTATGAAGATAGGTATTTTAGTTACCGGCCACATCGATGAACCTCATTTTGAAACGTATGTGGGGTATGCTCATATGTTTCAACAGTTGTTTCACAAGGCTGACGTTGAGTTTGAATATGACGTGTTTAACGTCATTGATGAGCAGTGGCCAAGTGCGATAGACAGTTGTGATGCTTGGCTGATTACGGGCTCTGCTTGCGGTGTCTATGAGAATACACCGTGGATGCAAACACTTAAAAAATGGATCATTCATATTCATGAGCAAGGCATTCCCATGGTCGGGATTTGTTTTGGTCATCAAATTATTGCGCAAGCGTTTGCCGGTAAGGTTGAAAAGTTCAGCGGTGGTTGGGCTGTGGGTCCTCACACCTATGAGCTTAATGGCGTGACGTTGGAAGGTAAAACTCAGATAACCCTCAATGCGGTGCATCAAGATCAAGTGATTGAAAAACCCAGTAATGCGACTTGTGTGGCCAGTTCTTCTTTTTGTGAAAACGCCATCTTGACCTATGGCGATAAAATATTAACAGTGCAAGCACACCCAGAATTTACTTCAGAGTATGAACAGGCATTACTGAATATGCATAAAGGAAAAGAAATCGCACTTGACCCGAGTGAAAATGCCCTAGAGCGTATGCGAAACTCGCCTCAAATCATGGATGACTTGGCGGTCGCTCGCTGGATGGCGCGTGTGTTACAAGGGGTGTCCTAGGTCGGTATCCTAGATCAATGGTGTGTGAAATTTACACTACTTTACCCCTTGGCCGCTCGCGTCTTTAGCGTAATTTAGGCACAATCATCGGCTAATTAACCTTAATGAAAAGTATATGAAATCGAATTACGCTCCTTTATCAAAACCCACTATTGTCTTTCATTGGCTAGCGGGTTTGTTCTTTCTTACCGTGCTTGGACTGGGCCTATACATGGGTGAGCTGCCCAAGGGGCCTGCCAAATTTGAAATTATGGATTGGCATAAGTCGTTAGGTTTTGCGTTTCTGTTTTTAGCACTGGCCCGTGTGGTTTGGCGTTTGTATGAAGGACATCTACCAAGCTTAAGTGAAAGTCATACTTGGCAAGATACTTTGGCGAAGGGGATTCATGTGATGTTATTACTGGCAACTGTGATGATGCCGGTTTCGGGCATGATGATGAGCATAGGTGGTGGCCATGGCCTAGATTTCTTTGGTGCCATACTGGTTGAAGGCGGTGAAAAAATTGATTGGTTGGGTGGGCTTGGTCATGAAGTCCATGAGATTGGTGCTAACCTAGTGATCCTTGCGTTACTTCTACATATTGCCGGAGCCCTTAAGCATCAGTTTAAGAACAAAGACGGTTTATTGTCTCGTATGTTAGGGCGATAAATCTCAGTTCCCTGCAATAAAAAAGGCTTGTTGATACAAGCCTTTTTTATTGGTATTGGATTGTGGTTTACCGTTGAAAAGAGGGGTGGACTAAGAAAACGCAGAGCGCCTCCAAACAAATGTATGCGGGTTACATGTACCAGGCACGTAACCCAAAAAATAGCATCATGCTCACGATGGTCGTTAATAAAGTATTGCGTGTCGTAATGGCCAGTACAATGGCAAATACCGCGCAGACTAAATAATGGTTTTGCCAATTGAGATTTAATTCGTGCTCACTTACAAACACAATAGGCCCCCAAATGGCCGTTAATACAGCCGGAGCGGAATAACTTAAAAAGCGCAAAGTGGCGGCATTTAATGTGATGGGTAAGCGTGGCTCTAAAAACCCATAGCGACTTAGAAATATGATGCAAGCCATTAAACATATGGTCAGAGTAATCATGGTTTCTCACCGGTTGCTTTTGCGTATAACGTACCCACCGTCATACCCATGATTGCCGCAATGAGTAAGCCAGAAGGCACTTGAAATAATTCACATACCACAGATGCCACCAAGCTCACTAATACGCAGATTAAAATCGAAGGCCGATTAATTTGTGGCGTGACAATGGCGATGAAAGTGGCCGCGATGGCAAAGTCTAAGCCCCAACTATCAAGGTTAGGAATCTGACTGCCCGCGATGATGCCCACAAGCGTTGCCATATTCCAAACCAAATAAAAACTTAACCCCACCCCCAATGCATACCAGCGGTCAAACGACTGTGGTTTATTCTTTGACTGCTTTCCTGCGGCAAGTATGGCAAACAATTCATCCGTCAGTAAAAACCCCAGAGTCAGCCGCCATTTTAAGGGTAACGGGCTGATGTTCGGGCGCATGGCCATTGAGTATAAAAAATGACGGGAAGTGATGAGTAAGGTGGTGATTAAAATGCTCCCCAGTCCCACTCCCGCTTTGATCATGCCCACAGCGACCAGTTGCGCTGCACCAGCAAATACAATGGCGGACATGGCTTGGCTTTCAAGTGGGTTAAGCCCAGCGTCTAAGGCAAGTGAGCCTGCCAGGATGCCCCAAGGAATCACAGCAATACTCAAGGGTAATACGGCAAGCGCCCCTTTAAACCAGCGTTGGCTCGGGGTGTGTTTGAGATCATCAATAAGAGGTAATGACATAATTAGAGCGCACAAAAAAGAGGCGTTATTGTACGTGATAAATATCAATCGACTATGACTGATTTATGAACGGGCTGTTAACACTAAGAAAAGTGGCTTACATACACATAAAAGCCAGCAAGGCTGGCTTTTATGTTTGCATTAGGTGATGACGCTTAGTAAGCCCCTTCGCTGTAAATGAGCTCATAGCTGTGGCTGTAAATCTCAAGAATGTTGCCAAACGGGTCTTCCATATAAATCATGCGATATGGTTTTTCACCCGGGTAATAATAGCGCGGTGCTTGCATGCGTTTTTTACCACCGGCTGCCACTATGCGCTCAGCCAGTTCTTCAACATTGGGATCTTGCACGCAAAAGTGGAAGACGCCGGTTTTCCAATACTCAAAGTTATTCTCTGGATTCACTTGGTTTTTAAACTCGAACAACTCCACACCAATGCGATCACCGGTGGATAAGTGGGCAATGCGAAAACTCTCCCAACCCGCGCCAAATACATCGGTACACATTTCGCCAATAGGGCTTGTGTCTTCGGTTATTTGTGTGGGTTCCATAATACAATACCAGCCTAATACTTCGGTGTAGAACTTAACCGCAGCCTCTAAATCCGGCACCGAAATACCAATATGGGAGAAGTTACGTGGGTATACTTGATTCATTTTATTTGCCTCTTGCTATGTGATGTTGAATAAAGCGTACACAAGGTTGATAATTACTTAAAATTATCAAAATTTATTATTATGAGTATTTTTTGTAATGATTAATCCCGTTTGGTTGCGTACCTTTTGTACCCTGGTAGAGGTGGGTCATTTCACCCGTACCGCTCAGCAATTGCATATGACGCAGTCAGGTGTCAGTCAGCATATTCATAAGCTCGAAGAGCAGCTTGAGCAGTTGTTACTGGCCAGAGACGGTAAACAATTCACCCTTACACAAGCCGGTGAGCGTTTATATGAACAGGGGCGGTCTATTCTTATGTCGCTGTCTAATTTGGAGCAGCGAGTGGCATTTGATCCACCCCATGAGGGATTAGTGCGAATCATGTCCCCTGGTAGTGTGGGTTTAAAACTCTACCCCGAGCTAATACGCCAGCAACAAGCACATCCTAAGCTGGTCATGGATTATCGCTTTGCACCCAATGCCAGCGTTGAAAAGGCCATTGTTCAAGGCGAGGTGGATATGGGCTTCATGACTCGACCCTCTCAATTAACCGATGTTGCATGTGAAAGGGTGGCGCAAGAGCCGTTATTGCTGGTGACGCCTAAAGATGTGGATACACCCAATTGGTCAACGCTCATGACTTTAGGGTTCATAGATCACCCTGATGGCGCGCATCATGCGCAATTGCTGTTAGGTGAAAATTATCCACAATTCCAACATAGCAATGAATTTACCAAAACCGGTTTTTCAAATCAGATTCATTTGATTTTAGAGCCTGTGAGCCTTGGCTTGGGTTTCACGGTTTTACCCAAGTACGCGGTGGATGCGTTTCAGTCCCAGCATTACATTAATGTGCACCGGTTAAATAAACCTGTCAGTGAAACCTTGTATTTGTGTACACGTAAACATAAGGCATGCTCGCAAAGGGTTGAGAATGTCATGGCACACGCGACACAATACCTTAGTAAAAAATAAATAGATCAATCAGGATGAACCCACATGACAATGACCTTGTTATACGAAGCGGAAAACGCATTAGAAGCACACATGCTGGTGGATCTTTTAGCACAGCAACATTTAACCGCCCGCATTGATGGTGAGTATTTACAAGGGGGCGTAGGGGAAATACAAACCTTTGGTTTAGTTAGAATACTCATCGACCGTGCCGACTATGAATCGGCAAGAGCCATCATCGATGCATGGCAAACGAATCATGCAACACCAACTGACGTTGTGCAGGAAACAGCTAATAGCCATCCGAAAAAAACCGTTCAAATGTTTAAATGGATATTGTCATGTGGGCTGGGTTTTATGTTGGGTGCGTTTTTTATGTACCAATACTTTGATCAACCGATTTATATCGATGGCATTGATTACAATCAAGATGGCGTGCGAGATGAAACCTGGTTTTATTCCGGTGAGCGTTTTATTCGAGCAGAAATTGATCGCAACTTTGATGGTGAGGTGGATATCATCTCCCATAATAATCGTCTGGGATTAGCCAGCTTCGCTCGTTTAGATGATGACTTTAATGGCACCTTTGAGACCATCATAAACTATAAACAAGGCAGCGCGATCCTATCTAGGTCTGATACAAATGGTGATGGTTTTAAAAACTATGAAGTTAAGTATCAATACGGTGTGGTTGATAGAGTGCGCTTTTTAGATAAGCACACATCCCAGCCGATTAAAGTTCAGTACTTTAATTTAGGTGGGTTATACAAGGATGAAGTGGATACCAATAGAGATGGCACACTGGACACCGTTAACAAATTCGATGCCTTTGAAAATATCATTAACACTTCCGTAAAATAAAAAACGGGCACCCGAGGGTGCCCAAAGCTTAACGACAACAATAAAGAAATGGGCGGATTAAATTTGGCGGTTTAATCTAAATGATTTATTCATTAATATATTTTTTATGCACACGGCGGGTAATACCCGTGAAGAGTGTATAGGGAATGGTATCGGCATAGGGAGCAACTTGTGCGGCGGGCAGGTTATCGCCCCATAACTCCACTTTAGCGCCAACCTTTGCATCTTTAACATGGGTTAAATCCACGGTTAACATGTCCATAGACACCCGGCCAATAATGGTGGTGCGCTGGCCATTGACCATGACCGGTGTGCCGTCTTTGGCATGACGGGGATATCCATCGGCGTAACCCATGGCCACGGTGCCCACTTTTGTCGGCTGCTCACACACAAAGCGATGACTGTAACCAATACCATCGCCGGGTTTTAAATCACGCACGGCAATCACTTCAGACGTTAACGTCATGACCGCTTGTAATTGATCCGCCAGAGGGTGTGGGTTATCAAAAGGCGTGGCGCCATAAAGCATAATACCCGGGCGTTGAAATGCACGACGGGCAGCATCGTGGCCAAGTGTGGCTGCACTGTTGGCAATACTCACCGGTGCATCTAAATCTTGGCAGGCTTCATCAAAGCATTTAATTTGCTGACCTGTGACGGAGCTTGCGAAGTCATCAGCGCTGGCGAAGTGACTCATTAAAACAATTTCATTCACCTGATCTAGGGCGTTTAATTGTTCAAATGCACTGCGATAGTCTTCTGGCATGATACCTAAGCGGTGCATACCGCTGTCCATTTTCAACCAGATATTAATCGGCTGAGACAAGTTGGACTGGGCGATGACATCAATTTGCTCAAGGCTGTGCAGTGCGCACCAAAAGTTATTCTCACTGATCACCGGTAATTCATCGGCGGTGAAAAAACCTTCTAATAAAAGAATGGGTTTTTTAATACCCGCTTCACGCAACTCCAATGCCTCTTCAATGCAAGCCACACCAAACGCATCGGCTTCGTTTTCAAGGGCAAAGGCAAGTTTAATGGCGCCGTGGCCATAGCCGTCGGCTTTAATGATGGCGACAGCTTGTTGCGTGGGAGCAACGGATTTTGCCAATCGATAATTATGACGAAAGGCATCTAGATTAATGGTGGCGGTGGCAGCTCTACCCATGGTACTTCTCTCATTCACCCGTAAGGGTGTCATTAATAATACAACCCATAAACAACATGTTTGTTGTTATGGGTTTTAACGATGTATTTACAGGGCCATGATGGCTTCGATTTCGATATCGGCATCTTTTGGCAGTGCTTTTACCGCATAGGCCGCACGAGCAGGGTAAGGCTCAGAAAAATACTGGCTCATCAATTCATTTACTTGGCCAAAGTATTTTAAGTCGGTTAATAAAATGGTCATTTTAGCAAAGTTAGATAAGTCGCCACCAGCGGCTTGTGCAACCGCTTTTAAATTTTCGAAAACTTGAATGGCTTGTGCATCAAAAGACTCGGTGACCATTTCCATGGTGTTTGGGTTTAATGGAATTTGCCCTGACAAATAAACCGTGTTGCCCACTTTTACTGCTTGTGAATATGGGCCAATAGCAGCGGGTGCGTTTTCTGTATTAATAATGCTTTTGTTTGTCATGATGTTTCCTTAATGGTGATGTCGATTAACAAATAAATAAACGGGTTTACGCATAACGTTCGATGGATAAACCTTCTGGGTCAATATCCGGTGTTTTTTGATTAATAATGTCGCAAACAAATTTGGCGGAGCCTAACGACATGGTCCAACCAAGCGTGCCGTGGCCGGTATTGAGATATAAATTAGAGTACTTGGTGCCACCGAGCACAGGGGTGCTATCGGGTGTCATAGGGCGAAGGCCTGTCCAAAATTCGGCTTTGCTCACATCGGCAGCCCCTGGGAACATGTCTTGAATAACAAAGTCCACACTGGCGCGACGCTTTTTCGGGCACTCTAAATTGTACGAGGCAATCTCGGCGGTACCGCCAACACGAATGCGATCTTCAAAACGGGTTACTGCCACTTTATAAGTTTCATCCATGATGGTGGATTGCGGTGCGCGGGTTTCATCTTCAATGGGCAGCGTCAGTGAATACCCTTTAATTGGGTAGATTGGCACTTCAATCCCCACGGTTTTTAAAATCTGTGGCGAATAACTGCCAAGGGTGCATAAAAAGGCATCGGCTATTACCGTACCGGCGTTGGTTTTAACACTGGTAATTTTACCGTTGGATTCGTTTAAGCGTTCAATAGAGGTATTCATTAAGAAATTCACGCCAAGTGCTTCGCACTCTTTTGCTAACGCGGTGGTGAATTTAAAGCAGTCCCCGGTTTCATCACCAGGTAAACGCAGGCCTCCCACAAATTTATCTTTCACATGGGCAAGGGCTGGCTCGTGATCAATACAGCCATTCATATCGATGGCTTGATGTTCAATGCCCAAGTCTTGCAGTACTTTAATGTCTTTTTGTAGGGCATCGACCTGCTTTTGCTTACGAAACAGCTGTAATGTGCCGCGTTGGCGCGCGTCATAATCAAGGTTTAATTCTTTGCGGATATCCACAAAACAATCTCGGCTGTATTCGGCAATACGCAACATGCGCGCTTTATTGGTTTGATAAGAACGGGTGTTGCAGTTTGCCAGCATCTTGGTCATCCAAGACAGGGTATAGCCATCCAGTTCTTTCATGTTGATCATAAAAGGGGCGAGATCTTGCAGCATCCAACCAATGGCCTTAATCGGCACACCGGGGGCGGCCCAAGGGGAGCTGTACCCGGGGGAAATCATGCCGGCATTACCGTGGCTGGTTTCTTGTGCCACGCTGGCTTGGCGGTCAATCACCGTCACCTGATGCCCGGACTTTGCTAAATACCAAGCGCTGGCGACCCCTAAAACCCCTCCACCTAATATCGTAATGTGCATGATGACCTCTAAAAATCGTATTATTATAAATATTGAGAACGCCTAGTTTATGTGAAAATTATGAGAATAATACTTTGATTTTTATCTTTAAAAAGGATAAAACACTGTATAAATTAAAATAAGCAGTGAAAAAGGTANATTTAATGAAGACCTTNAAAAAACGAGAACTCGATCGNCTCGATATGAGCATTTTGCGAGCATTACAAAATGAAGCGCGTATTAGTTATGTGGATTTAGCCGAAAAAGTGGGTCTCAGCTCCACGCCTTGCATTGAGCGTGTAAAGCGCTTGGAGAAAGATGGCTACATAGAGGGTTATTACACGCGCCTGAACCCTGAGGCATTGGGCTTTAGCATGTTGGTTTTTGTTGAGATTTCCTTGTCTTATCAATCACCGGATGCCTTTCAAAAGTTTAATCAAGCAGTTAAAAAGCTGCCTTACATTTTAGAGTGTCATCTGGTTTCGGGTGATGCGGACTACCTGATCAAAGCCCGTATCGATGGCATGTCTGAATACCGTGCTTTATTGGGGGACATGTTGTTAACCCTGCCTGGAGTGAAACATTCAAAGAGTTACATCGTGATGGAAGAAGTGAAAGAAACACAGGAGTTACCACTGGAATTCAGTCAGAAAAAATAATTCATAAAAAAAGACCCTTGCAAAAATAACGTGTGGGTTTATGATCAAAAGTATGAAGACATTAATTGCCGCCATTCAAACCAACTGCCATACCTGCATGCTTAGCCTTGCAGGTATTTCTAATGGTGCGAAAAAAGTAGCAGTGCAAGTGGCTTCTTATTGGTATTCAGCTGTGTTTTATTTTGGCTATTTTAGCCACACGCCGAACCGCCACTGAAAAAATATTCCATGGCAGTCGGCCCAACCAGCCGACTGCCTAAAAACCCCGATTAGCAGTCAGCTAGTCGGGGTTTTTTTTTACATGACTTTTTCAAATTGAAAAAGAAAAAATAGGGGATGAATTAAAAAGGAAAAAACGATGCAATCAGCTCAATTATTATCTAATGAATCCACGAGTTCATCACCCGTAAAAACGGTGATTTCACAGACCTTACCTTCCCCTAAGGCGCTTAAAAAGATGCTCAGTTTAAGTGCCCAGCTGGAACAGCAAGTCCATGGGCAGCGACAACAAATTCGCCACATTCTAAATGGTGACGATTCGCGCTTGATGGTGATTACCGGTCCGTGCTCGTTACATGATGAAGTGGCGGTATTGGATTATGCCAAACGCTTAAAAGCGTTAAGTGATCAGGTAGCGGATAGCATACTGATTGTCATGCGTGCTTACGTAGAAAAACCGCGCACCACAACTGGCTGGAAAGGCTTAGCGTATGATCCACAGCGCAATGGCACCGGGGATATAGAGCACGGTTTACATTGTTCGCGTAAGTTAATGCTTAAACTGGTTGAGTTAGGTTTGCCGCTGGCCACGGAAGCATTAAACCCAATGACCATGATGTACTTAGACGACTTAATCAGCTGGACGGCTATCGGTGCGCGCACGGCGGAATCACAAATCCATCGCGAGATGATCAGTCATTTAACCATGCCCGTTGGTATTAAAAATGGCACGGACGGCTCCGTGAATACGGCGGTAAATGCCATGATATCAGCCAGTCGCCCTCATCATTGTTTAGGCATGGACGACAACGGCAATATAGCCATGCTCGATACACCAGGGAACCCAGATACCCATGTGGTTTTACGCGGCGGACGTAACCTAACCAATTACGATGCACACAGTATTGCGCAGACATTAGAACAATTGCAAAAAGCAGAGCAAGACAACCAACTACACGCAAAAGTGATTGTGGATTGTTCACATGATAATTCACAAAAACAACACGACAATCAATTGCCCATCGCCAAAGAAGTGGTGCAACAAATAGTGGATGGTAACCGCGGCATTCGAGGCATTATGTTAGAAAGTTTCCTTGAACCGGGTAAGCAATCCATGGAAGGCTGTGATCATGATGGTTGTTTAAAATACGGCATGTCCATTACCGATGCCTGTATCGGCTGGGAGCAAACGCACACATTGTTACTTGAATTAAATGAGGCTTTAAAACACCCAACCCATAAAATGAATGGCGAGAATTAAGATGATAACGCAACCGAATATCATGATTACCCAATTGGATTTAGACCGCTTGGAAACGTTAATGGCATCGTTACCACATATGGATGCCTCGGCTAAATATGCATTAGAAACTGAATTATTACGCGCGGATGTTGTGGACTCTCATGATATTCCAAGCACAGTAGTTACCATGAATTCCTGTGTTCGTTTTAAAGTAAATGAAACCAATGACGTGTTTAGCTTGAGATTAGTTTACCCAAAAGATGTAAAAGAAGGTGAGCATACGCTGTCAATATTAGCCCCGGTAGGTAGTGCTCTTTTAGGTTTGAATGAAGGGGACCATATTCAGTGGCCTAAACCCAATGGTGACATAATGAGTGTATGCATCGAAGAGGTGATATATCAGCCTGAACGTGAAGGGATTTATCACCGCTAATAGCTATGAATGGTTTCAAGGGTTAGCATGAACACCTTGGCAAATCATCAGGGCAAATATGAAAAAAATAATTACAATCAGTGTGGGTTTAGTACTGGCATGTTTGCTGGATGTGATTGGATATTCTTGGGTGAACTATGTCCCTGACCAAACGGTGAATGAGCTGTCAAAGAGATGGGCACAGTGGCCTTCACAATTTGTCAATGTGGCTGGCATGAGTGTGCATTTTCGTGATGAAGGACCAAAAGATGACCCCGAACCTATTATATTAATCCATGGCACCGGTGCCTCGCTGCATACCTGGGATGCATGGAGTGCAGCGCTGGTGGATGAGCGCCGTGTCATTCGGTTTGATTTACCCGCGTTTGGTTTAACGGGTCCAGAGCCTAATGAACTGCACCCCAAAAGTTGGACACTCAATCCAACCTTTGGGGTGCAGTTCACTGCTGGGTTTTTTATCTTTAACGAATGGGATTTAAATCAATTAGAAACCCATTTTATCTCGCAAGTTGTAATAGAACGCGCCCATAGCAGTAAATGGCACGCGGAACATGCGTCCACCTGGGAACGGATACTGTGGTAGACCGGCAAATACATCATAACGCTGGCTATCACCGGTAATCACTTCGCTCATAATTTTACCGGCAAGGTGAGTACAGGTTAGACCGTGACCTGAGTAGCCTTGGGCGTAATACATGTTTTTACTAATGCGACCAAACTGAGGCAAACGCATCAGTGTTAGTAAGAAGTTACCCGTCCAAGCGAAGTCGACTTTTGTGCCTTTTAGTTGAGGGAAGGTTTTCAACATGTTTGGCACAATCATGGATTCAATTTTACTTGGCTCACGGGCGCCATAGGTCACGCCGCCGCCATAAATTAAACGGCCTTCGTTTGATAAGCGGTAGTAATCTAATAAATAGTTACAGTCTTCAACACAATTATCTTTTGGTAAAAGTTGTTTTTGTTGTGCTTCAGTCAGTACTTCGGTGGCAATCACTTGAGTACCACAAGGAATGGCTTTTGATTGCAGCTTAGGAATCAAACCACCCAGGTAAGCATTACCGGCAACCACAATGAAATCACAGGTAACACTGCCATTGGCGGTATAAACAACAGGCTTGTCGCCTTCTTCTATGCGAATGACTTCTGAGTCTTCGAAGATTTGTCCGCCCATGGATTCAACTGCGGCTGCTTCACCTAGTGCCAAATTAAGTGGGTGAAAGTGACCACCTGATTTGTCTAATAGTCCGCCGGCATAAATCTCAGAGCCGATGTGATCTTTAATGGAACTGGCACTTAACAGCTCAAGGTCTTTATGGCCATGGGCTTCCCATAGGGCCTTTTTACCTTCTAGTTCACGTAATTGTTTTTCGTTGCAAGCGGCAAAAATACCACCGTCTTTTAGGTGGCAATCAATATTGTATTGCTCGGCGAAGCGGCGAATAATTCGGCCACCTTCAAACGCCATCTTGCCCATTTCGGTGCCCACTTCTTTACCGTAGTGTTTTTCGATGAAATCGATATCACGGCTGTAAGAGTGAACAATTTGCCCACCGTTACGACCCGATGCACCAAAGCCCACACGTTTAGCTTCTAATACGGTGACGTTAAAGCCTTTTTCTGCAAGATGAATGGCACTGGATAGACCAGTAAAACCTGCACCAATTACACAGATGTCTGAGGTGATATTGCCATTTAACGACGGACGTAAATTTTTGTCGTTGGCCGAATCGGCATAATAAGAAGTAGTGTGTTCTGGTGCTGTCATTCTTTTACCTCGACCTAGTGTGGCACTTACCTATCTAGGTTAGTTTATTAAGGCAACAAGCTTAGGGTTTAAGCTCAATTAATTCATGTTGTTACGATACTTTGCCTGTGGCCATGGTGGATATACCCAGTAGGGGATATATTGCATTAAGCCTTGTGATCACTGGGGTCGCGCGTATTTTACTTGCCTCAGAATGCAACCAATAGTGCGATGTTTTTTGATGATTAGCACGCACTATTTTTATGGTTTAAATACTTTTTACGTGTTCAATACACTGGGTGAACGATTCAATAATGGCTTGATTGGCATGGCCGGTTCGGTGGACGGCACTGAAGGTATTCGTGTAACCATAGCGTTCTATTAAAATGGGTTTAAGTTGCTGGTCCAGTTGCCAGTTGTTGACTAAGTGACTGGGCAGCATCCCCAAATAGTGCCCACTTAATATTAGCGTGGCACGGGCTTCCTGATGGTGAGCTTTAGCATGCTTTGGCCATTTGAGCATGTCTGGGTGCATTTCTCGCCCTGGCATTAAGCGAGGTGACTCCACAAATTTATGGACTAGTAGGTCTTCAGGGCTAATCACGGCCTGATCATATAGCGGGTGACCTTTTGCGCAGTACAGCAACATTTGCTCATCAAATAAATTGATACGATTAAGTTCATCAAACTCTTGGGTGAGCACGGTGATGCCAATGTCGACTTTTTTATCTAACACGGCGGTGGTGATTTCATCCGAGCCCATGGTGCTAATCTGTACATTAACGTCAGGTGCCTGGGTTGAAAACACATCCAGCGCATCCACAATGCAGGCATCATGGCCGCCTAACATGTGTTCAGCAAAGCCAAGGTGTAGTTGGCCAATTAAGCGGTTGTGACTGTGGTTAATGCGATTACGAAAGTTATCCAGCGCCCCTAATAAGTCTAGGGTGGCGTCGTAAACCACCTCGCCATGGCGGGTGAGGCTAAAGCCACTGCGGCCACGTTCACAAAGGCGCATATTTAAGCGTTTTTCTAAATCGGATATATAGTTAGATATGGTCGAATTGGCTAGGTTAAGTTGCAGCTCTGCCGCGGTAAAACCACCGGCATCCACCACGGACTTAAAGACGCGCAAAAGGCGTAAATCAATATCCGCCAGTTGGCCTGATATAGCCGCTTTTTTTCGACCCATGCATCACCTTGGTATTTATCTATTTATAATTGCATATTTAAATGTAAGTTATATTAAATCATTATATAAACAAAAGAAAAACTGCTTTATAAATCCAATTAATAACGCAAGGGCCTGTTGGCCATAAGGAATTCACATGAGCATTGAGTTAAACAATCCAAGCCTACTTCAGACCCAAGCCTTTATTAATGGTCAATGGTGTGATGCTGACAGCGCTAAGACGTTCGCTGTGGTGAACCCGGCAACCGGTGAAGAACTTGCTCAGGTGTCGGATTCGGGTCAGGCCGAAACCTTGCGCGCCATTGAAGCGGCCAAAGCGGCTATGCCCGCCTGGCAAGCTCAACCGGCAAAAGCGCGAGCGGCTATTTTGGAAAAATGGCATGACCTGGTCATGGCTAACCAAGCGGATCTCGCAAAACTTATGACCCTAGAGCAGGGTAAAACCCTGGCGGAGTCCACAGGCGAAGTGGCCTACGGCGCCTCCTTTATTAAATGGTTCGCAGAAGAAGGCAAACGTATTTATGGCGATGTGTTACAAGGCACCCCAGACCGCCGCGGTATTGTGATTAAACAGCCAGTTGGCATTGTAGGGGCGATCACGCCTTGGAACTTCCCTAACGCCATGATTACCCGCAAAGCGGCCCCTGCGTTAGCGGTAGGTTGTGCCATGGTATTAAAACCGGCGGCAGAAACGCCGTTGTCGGCACTGGCTTTGGCTGAGTTGGCCAAGCAAGCGGGCTTACCGGATGGTTTATTTAATGTGGTGGTGGGCACCGACGCACCGGCCATTGGTGGGGAGCTAACGTCTAACCCGGATGTTAAAAAAGTCACCTTCACCGGCTCAACCCCTGTGGGTAAATTGCTGATGAAACAATGCGCTGAAACCGTTAAGCGTACCTCTATGGAGCTAGGTGGGAATGCACCGGTTATCGTGTTTGATGACGCCGATATTGACGCGGCGGTGCAAGGTGCATTGGTTTCTAAATACCGTAACTCAGGTCAAACCTGTATTTGTTCAAACCGTTTATTAGTGCAAGAAGGGGTTTACGATGCGTTTGTTGAAAAATTCACTCAAGCGGTCCACAACTTTAATTTTGGTAACGGCTTAGAAGACGGCACTACTCATGGCCCCGTGATTACTGAAAAAGCCATGAACGATATTCATGCCAAAGTAGAAAGCGCGGTGGCACAAGGGGCAACCGTTGTGGCCGGAGGTAAACCAAAAGGTGGCAATGGATATTTTTATGAGCCAACTATTTTAACCAACGTTGACCGTTCAATGCGTGTATTCAGTGAAGAGATCTTTGGCCCTGTGGCACCGATCTTTAAATTCAAAACTGAAGAAGAAGCCATTCACATGGCCAACGATACTGAGTTTGGTTTGGCGGCGTATTTTTACAGCGAAAACTTATCTCGTATTTGGCGTGTGGCTGAAAGCATTGACTACGGCATGGTGGGCGTAAATGAAACCGCCATCAGTTCTGAAATTATTCCGTTTGGTGGCGTAAAAGAATCGGGTCAAGGCCGTGAAGGGTCTAAGTATGGCCTTGATGACTATTTAGAAATTAAATACATCTGCATTGGCGGCATTAATAAATAAGTTTGAGCATTTAATTATACTAACGGTAACCGTGCTGCGTCACGGTTATCTTTTGAAAACCATGACGGGTTATTGGAAGCATCATGAGCACCATCATTTATCCAACCACGAATTTAAAACATACCGAAACCTTAACCATTGAAAAAGGTGAAGGTGTTTATATTTATGACAATAAAGGCAATAAATACATCGAAGGTCTAGCGGGCTTGTGGTGTACGTCTTTGGGTTATAACAATAAAGAAATTATCGATGCCGCCAGTGAACAAATGGGCAAGTTATCCTACTCCCATATGTTTGGTGGTAAAACGCACCAAGTGGGTATGGATTTATCAGAAAAGATTTCGGCCATGGTGCCTGTGGATAACGCCAAAGTATTTTTTGGTAACTCAGGCAGTGACGCAAATGACAGTCACATTAAAATGTTACGTTACTATTTTAATGCCATTGGTAAACCTGAGAAATTTAAAATCATTGCCCGTGAGCGCTCTTATCACGGTGTAACGGTGGCCTCTGCCTCGTTAACGGGATTAGCGCCTAACCACACACACTTTGATTTGCCAATTGATGCACTGGGTATTCTTCGTACCGATGCGCCGCATTATTATCGTGGCAAATTAGACGGTGAAAGCGAAGTGCAATTTGTTGATCGCATTACCACCAATCTAGAAAACATGATTTTAGAAGAAGGCCCAGATACCATTGCCGCCTTTATCGCAGAACCCATTACGGGCGCCAGTGGCGTCATCGTGCCACCAGCGGGTTACTATGAAAAAGTTCAAGCCATTTTGGCTAAGTACGACATTCTATTTTGGGCTGACGAAGTCATTACCGGTTTTGGTCGTACAGGTAATGACTTTGGTTGTACCACCATGGGCATTAAACCCGCCATGATGACTTTGGCTAAACAACTTTCTTCCGCTTATATGCCGATCAGTGCATCTGTGATTCGTGGTGACATGTACGAAGCCATGATTGAGCCTTCTAGCCAAGTGGGTGTATTTGGTCATGGTTACACCTATTCTGGCCACCCTGTTGCCAGTGCTGTGTCCCTGAAAGTTCTTGAGATTTATGAGCGTGATAATATTTTTGCAAAAGCTGCTGATGTGGGTGAATACCTACAAAGTGAACTACAGAAGTTTGCTGATCATCCGCTGGTGGGCGAGATTCGTGGTGCAGGTATGATTGCAGCGCTTGAACTAGTGGCCAATAAAAAAACCGGTCAGGCGTTCCCAGGCGGTGTAATTGGGGGCTACGCTATGCAAGCCTGTCAGAACCACGGCATGATTACTCGCGCGGTAGCAGGCTCTTCGTTGGCATTTTGCCCGCCATTGATCTGCACCAAAGCACACATTGATGAGATGATGATGAAACTGGCAAAAGCATTAGACGATACGTTAGCGTATGCCGTGAAAGAGCAGTTACTAGTGGCGTAATCAAGAAGTAAAAAAAGCGGTATAAAAAAGGCCTCAATTGAGGCCTTTTTTTTATGGTGTTAAGCGTTTTCAATGCTCATGTAAACCAAGGTCTGGTTTAAAAGTTGATATGCAATTTCACCAAAGGTAATCGGGCCGGTCAGGCTTCCGGTTTGTTTCCCTTCTAATTCTGAATACAAGAAATTCAAAATACAGTTACAACCATAGGCCGCTTTTTCTGTTTCTTGATTCTTAATGGCTTGATTAAAGCTGCTAACATAATCGGCAACCGGTGTTGCAAATTGATATTCTACATCGGCAAAGACCGGTGCATATAAGGCAACGTCATCACCGTTAATGGCTTGTACCGATACGTTGACATTAATGCCATTGTAGTCGGCTACTAATGGCAAGCGTGTATCAATGTTATTACTGTTAATGTATTCAGCAATATTTGTTTCAACACCATCAACTAAACAAGTATTTACAGTCAACCCAGTACTTGGGAAAACGATTTTAGGGCCATCGCCTTGTTCAAATAAGTTAACAATATGAATGTTGGCAATTTGATTGGCAGGCAAGGAGACGTGCATAGCAACCGCCTTATCGGCCATGGCCATGGCGCCTGGGCCAAATACGGTTTTAGCTTGACTCGTTTGTACATCGTCTAGGTGTACGCCAGCGATCCAACCAATTAATGGCGAGAAAAACATATTAGGAAAGCCCGGTGCGTTTTGTGCGTATTCGGTATGAACATCCGAGCCAGCCGGCACAATAGCAATGGTAAAACCATTGTCAGGGGCATCTTGTGCAATACGTGAAATTGATTTGCTGTCGTAGGGGGTAATACGGGGTTGCGCGTTACCGTTCAGACCTTCAATTGCATTAACAAAAATAGCGTCTTTACTGACAAGGCCGCCATTTTCACTCATGAAGTAAGGGATGGTTCCGCCAATCCAGTTGCCACTTGGTAGCTGAGTGAGTAAAGACTCATCAGCCGCAATAATTAAAAACTCCCCTGATTCAATACGCTCGATGGTGCTGGGTAAATCAAGTAGTTGACTAGTAATGGATACGTTTGACATAAATTTCTCTTAAATCGGTATAAATATTAACTGGCGAGCGCAAGATGTTGTTCGATCTGCTTCACTTCGTTGTTCAGTGCGCGCAAGTTACGGGAAAAATATTGTTGAATCATTTGACGCGCTTCAGCATCGTCTTCTGTCGTACGGGCTTTAACTAATAATAGTTTTAAAGCCATTTGGCCGGACTCAATGAACACCTTGCCTTGGATAATATCACTCCAGATTTGGTGGTCACTTTCTGGCAGGGCCATGTCGGTAGTTTGTTCATTCAGCTGGCGTACCATTTTTGAAATGGATAATAACTCAGGCTTGAGTTTTGCCATGTTCTTTTTCAAGTATGACAATAGCTCTTTTGAAATTTGGTATTTTTCATCTTGATTGATGTCGGCTTTACGGTACAAACTTTTCAGCTGAGCTAGGTATAAACTTAAACCGGTATTTTTCGACAAAAGATCCACTTCGCCACTTAAAATACTGTGCCAAATAGGGTGGTCCACTGTTAGGGTGACTTTTTTATTTTGTGCTGATTGAGCAGGCTGTTTTTCGTTTGCAGCAGGTTTGGTTTCAATGACCCCAATTTGAGCGTACTCACTCTTTAATTGGTTACGGTTTTTAATGAAGAATTGACGCAAGGTAGCAACGGCATCTTGCATCACGCTTGGGTCGTCTTTGCTGTTAAAGCATGAGAGCTCTAAGCGAGACATTAAAAACTTTAACGACGGTAAGTTGGTTTTAAAGCTGATTTCATGTTTGATAATGCCACGCCAAACTGGGTCGGTCTCAAGTGGTAATTGACTTTGTACCTGACTTTCTTGATCTTCGGTTTGACTATCAGAAATGATTTGGCTGACTAAGGTACGATCAATGCCGGTTAAGCTGTGAATGGTATCTGAGCTTAATTGTTTGCTGGCGGCTAATAAAACCGTTTGCTGCAATTGATAGGTGTACTTGCTGTGTTCCGGGCCAATAAAAGCCGGCGGGTTTAAAGTGCGGTGCTTCGAGAAGGTTTGGTGCGAAGCTTGCATTTCAATGATGGTATCAAAGCGTCCTGTCTTGATATGATGCCAACGAACTTTTTGAGTACGTTGTTTTGATGTGGTAAACAAACCCCGAGATTTGTTGCTCATCTCTTCAATCTGAATCTCAAGAACTTCATGTTCTTGGTTCATGATCATGTCCTTAATCCTAAACGGCGGATAAATCCCCAGTATTTGTTCCACCTCTCGCCGATTTAAGCGTTCCATTTTTTACTTCCTTATTGAGAATGTTTTTTATTCATTATTCTTTTTGTTTATGAGAACCAATTCTAATCTAATCAATTGTTCTTACAAGTGTTTTATGATTATATTGTCTAAGACATTTCGAGACATGACTCTTAACTAAGGAAGGAAAGATGGAAACTCTAGAATTGCGCAAAATCTCAGAGCAATTTCGCGAATACGAGCACTTAAATGTGGCATCAGGTCACTGCTTGTTAGCACAAGGAAGTCAGCCTACTCATTGTTTTTATATCGTCAGTGGCGATGTTCAACTTGAAGTGCATGATAAAGAACTGGACCGCAAAGCGCGTTTGCCGGTTACCTTCACCGCCGGTGATTGCATTGCTGCAAAAGAATTACTCAGCGAGCAAACCCTCACCTATAGCGTGATTACCAATAGTGACACCCAATACGTGACATTATCATTACCGCAACTGAGAAAATTAATGCGGGAAGAGCTTGATTTTTATTCAATTATTTTAAATTCTTTAAGTAAACAAATAGATGTTTCACTTCAAAACCAGGTGGATGCAGCATTAACCGCAGCCCCTATTAAAGAAGTCGAGTTTATTGTGAGTGGTGCCAATGAGGCGCACCGTGCGATTCAAGCTTTGCCAGAGCAAGCCATTGATGATGCCATCATGGCCATTGCGCAAGCGGTAAATGATCAAGCCGAAAATTTAGCCAAACTGACAGTACTCGAAAGTGGTATGGGGGTTTTGGATCATAAAATTCAAAAAATTCAGTTAGGCACCCTGGCCGTGGCGGAAGACTTAATGGGTAAGCCGGGTGTGGGAAGTGTCATTGAAAATAAAGATGGCAGTAAAGGTTTAGCCAATAGCATGGGGGTTGTGTTTGCCATGATTCCTGTGACCAACCCAGTGGAAACGCTTACTTTTAAATGTTTGATTGCGCTCAAGTCGCGTAATGCCATTGTGATCAGTAGCCATCGTAAAGCGAAAAACGTTGGTAACCAAACCGTTGAGCTGATTCAAAGTGTGTTAAAGCAGCAAGGTTTGCCGGTTAATCTTGTGCAAACTTCTCAAATGCCATCCTCCCGTGGATTAACTCAAGCCTTTATGACTCACGATGGTGTGCACTTTATTTTGGCAACCGGTGGCCCGTCCATGGTCAAGTCTGCTTATCAGTCAGGTACGCCAGCCATTGGTGTGGGCAAAGGTAATGCACCGGTTTGGATTGAAAAAACCTGCGACGTGCAAAAAGCCGCACAAGATGTGGTGTTCAGTAAAAGTTTTGATAACGGCATTGTATGTGGCTCTGAAAATAACTTATTGGTTGATGCCCAGATCTATGACGACTTTTTAGTGCATGCCATCAAAGCCGGTGCCGCGGTATTTAATGATTTTGAAATGCATGCGTTATTAGAGGTGGTTTTCCGTGACGGCAAACTCGATAGCCGCTTTGTGGGCAAAAGCGCACAAGATGTGTGTGATGAGCTGGGTATCAAACGCGATTACCCAGTTAAGTTGATCTTGGCACAAACCCATGATCAGCCTGAAGGCACGCCGCTGCTAAAAGAAAAGTTATTACCGATATTGTCTGTCACGCGTATTCAAAACGATGAACACGCCATGACACTGGCCACAACCATTTTGGCCGATGAAGGCGCCGGCCATACCGCGATTATGCACAGCAATAATGAAAGTCTTGTTGAACAATATGCTCAGTGCGCGGATGTGAGCCGTGTCTTGGTCAATGGTGCGGGCACATTGGGTTGCATTGGCGCTAACAATGGTTTGCAACTTTCGTGGACGTTGGGCTGTGGTACACAAGGAGGCGGTGCCACCAGTGACAATGTGAGCTATGAGCACTTACTTAACATTAAACGTATTGCGTACGCGCAATAAAAAACAGTTTAAATTGCAATAAAAAAGCCCAGAGATATCTGGGCTTTTTTGTATTGAAAAAATATAAAAAATTGAAAGACTCAAATAGTTACTGCGGTAATCGTTGGCCAAGTGTCGCTTCAAAGGTAATAAACTCCCCGGTGCGAATCACACCCAGTTTGATTTTATCCCCAGGCATTAGGTTGGCAATTTGGCGCATGGTCTCTGTGCCTTTGTCCGCTTCTTGGCCGTTAAAGTGGGTCACAATATCGCCTTTTAATAAACCGGCTTCGTAAGCCGGGCCGTTTTCCACGACACCCACCACCACTTGTCCTTGTAATTGTTCAGGCAAACCAAATGCTTTTTTCAAAGAGGTTGTCAGCTCTTGGGTTTCAAGTCCGAGCCAGCCACGCACAACATGACCGTATTTTAATAGATCGGCCACCACACGCAGCGCATGATTTAATGGAATAGCAAAGCCGATGCCTTGATTGCCGCCGGACTTAGAGTAAATGGCGATGTTAATGCCCACCAGCTTGCCATCGGCATTGACCAGTGCGCCGCCGGAGTTACCAGGGTTGACTGCGGCGTCGGTTTGAATGAAATCCTCATAGGTGGTGATGCCCAACTGGTTTCGCCCGGTGGCGCTGACAATCCCCATGGTGACGGTTTGCCCCACACCAAACGGGTTGCCAATGGCGAGACTGATATCACCCACCTGTAGAGTGTTGTCTAAGGCAAAATCAATAACCGGAACATTTTCTAATTCTATTTTAAGCAGCGCTAAATCGGTTTCACTGTCACGGCCAATCACCTGTGCATTGGCCGTGCGGCCATCTTGTAACGCCACCAATATTTCATCGGCACCTTGAATCACATGATTGTTGGTGAGAATTAAACCATGTTCAGCGATCACCACACCCGAACCTAAACTATTTTGGATGCGGCTTTTTGGCATGGGGGCCCGCTCAAAAAAGCGGCGAAAGAACGGGTCATTTAATAATGGATGAACTTGCTCGCGCACGGTTTTGCTGGTGTAGATATTCACCACGGCAGGCGCCGCACGATTGACCGCAGGGGCGTAAGACTTAACTGGGTCGGCGTTAGCGGATGGCTTAGGGATAAAGTGCAAGGCGAGACTGGCAATGACCAGCCCCATTAAAATAGACCAAGATAAAAAACCAGGCTTTTGCATCTGAGCACCAAATCTTCGAGAATGGGCCAAGTTTACGCAAATGAGTGTGGGATATGAAGCTAAACACGTTAGTGAGTTATCTAAACCGTGAACTGCAAGTGGATCAGTTTCGCGATTACTGCCCAAACGGCTTGCAGGTAGAAGGCAATTCTGAAATTCAGCGCATTGTGACTGGCGTAACGGCTTGCCAAGATTTAATTGATGCAGCGGTGGCTTATAACGCCGATGCCATTCTGGTTCATCATGGTTATTTTTGGAAAGGGGAACCGCAGGCCATCGTGGGCATCAAAAAGCAGCGTATTCAAACCTTGCTGCAACACGACATCAGCTTACTGGCTTATCATTTACCCTTAGATGGGCATCCTGTTTTAGGCAATAACATGCAGCTGGCGGATGTATTGGATTTTGAAGTCACCGGCCCGCTGGACCCAAATGATAAACGTATACCGGGGAATGTTGGACGCTTGTCTCGTCCAATGCGTGCAGGTGAATTAACGGAGCACATTGCGGTAAAACTGAATCGCATGCCTCAGCATATTGGCGAAGAAGACGACATTATTGAAACCATTGCTTGGTGCACAGGTGGGGCACAAAGTTATATGCAATATGCCATTAACCAAGGCATCGATGCCTATTTAACCGGTGAGATTAACGAGCCCAGTGTGCATAATGCCCGTGAATCGGGTACGCATTTTTATGCGGCAGGCCATCACGCAACCGAACGCTACGGAGCGAAAGCGCTAGGTGAGCACTTAGCCCAAGAATTCTCATTGGATGTGGAATTTATCGATATTGATAATCCAGTATAAGCATTGAATACTGCTGCCACTTTTTAACTTGGCTATGCCAATCATTACCACACTTTAAAAGATCACAACATGACAGACACGCGCCGGGTTTTATTAGAAGTAAATGAAAAAATTGCATACGTTAGTTTAAATCGCCCTGAGAAACATAATGGGTTAGATAAACAAATGTTTGTGGAGCTGGTGCAAACCGCTAAGGCCATTCGTAAAGATCGCAGCATTCGCTGTGTGATTTTAAAAGGTGAAGGCCCAAGCTTTTGTGCCGGGTTAGATTTTTCAGCCGTATCCAAAACCCCCACCATGATCCCGCATTTCTTTGCCAAGTTACCCTGGAGCAAAGACAATATGTTCCAGCGTGTGGCCCATATTTGGCGAGACTTACCTGTGCCTGTGATTGCGGCCATTCATGGTAATTGTTTTGGTGGCGGCATGCAGATCATCCTAGGGAGTGATTATCGCATCGCCACACCGGATGCCAACCTGTCTATTTTGGAAATGAAGTGGGGGTTGATTCCCGATATGAGCGGCATGGTCACCTTGTCACGCTTAACTCGCGTGGATATCGCCCAAGAGCTGACCATGACAGGGCGCTTCTTTAGTGGCGTAGAAGGCGCCGAGTACGGCTTGATCAGTAAAGTCAGCCCTGAGCCACTTGAAGAAGCCCAGGCTCTGGCAAAGGTGATTTGTGAAAAAAGCCCTGATGCTATTGCCGCCACCAAGTATTTATTTAAAAAGACGTGGAAAAAAGACACCCGAGGCGCGCTTTTATGGGAGCGACTAACGCAACTGCGCCTACTGGGCCGCAAGAATCAGCGAATAGCCATGGCCAATGGTCTTGCCAAAAAGGGCGCTGAACCTAAGCCCTTTATGGATAGAACGTCATTTAAATAATCTATCACCCGCCGGTATTTGATTAAAATAAATTCAATACCGGCAATTTTTCTCTTTTCGTGCCCCCTATACACCACTTTAGCCCTCTGAAGTCCCCTGACTGCTTGGTCCCTTTGGTTTTTAACAAAATTAATCCGTTTGGAGGTTTAATCCGTAAAAAAGATTCAAACGCTTGTTTGATAGACCCTTTGCGCCCTTGACGACTTGGAAATCAGACTATACTTGACGATTATTTGATCGATAAGACGCAGGCAAAGTCTTGACAAGATTCACTTGCAAACGTATGTTTCAAACACTTGTTTGAAGTTTATGTCGAATCAGGCCACTTTCTATGACTAGGCACTGGTCGACAAATGAGAGAGATGCCCAGTTTTTTGGGCTTTTTAATGTACAACTAACGGCTCTTAAAGAGCCCAGTAGGCTAAGAGGTTACCATGCCAGAATATAAAGCCCCCCAGCGTGAAATTAAATTCGTAATGGACGAAGTACTGGATATGCCAGGTACTTACGCCAAACTGCCTGCATACGCAGAAGTTGCTACTCCAGACATGATCGACGCTATTCTTAGCGAAGGTGCAAAATTCTGTGAAAACGTAATTGCACCACTTAACCGTGTTGGTGATACTGAAGGTTGTACTCGTCACGAAGACGGTTCTGTAACTACTCCTACTGGCTTTAAAGAAGCTTACAAGCAGTTTGTTGAAGGCGGCTGGCCTTCTCTTGCTCATGACGAAGAAGTGGGTGGCCAAGGCCTTCCAGAATCTCTAGGTACTGTATTCTCTGAAATGGTTGGTACGGCTAACTGGTCTTGGGGCATGTACCCAGGTCTATCTCACGGTGCGATGAACACAATCCACAGCTGGGGTACTCAAGAGCAAAAAGACAAATACCTTACTAAGCTAGTAAGCGGTGAGTGGACAGGTACCATGTGTCTAACTGAACCTCATTGTGGTTCTGACCTAGGTATTCTTAAAACCAAAGCTGAGCCAAATGCTGACGGTTCTTACGCAATCTCTGGTACTAAAATCTTCATCTCTGCTGGTGAGCACGACATGGCGGACAACATTGTTCACATCGTTCTAGCTCGTCTACCAGGCGCGCCTGAAGGTACTAAAGGTATCTCTTTGTTCATCGTTCCTAAATTCAACGTAGCCGAAGACGGTTCTGTTGCTGATCGTAACGACCTAATCTGTGGTTCTATCGAACACAAAATGGGTATCCACGGTAACGCTACTTGCGTAATGAACTTCGACGGCGCGAAAGGTTATCTAATCGGACCTGAAAACAAAGGTCTAAACTGCATGTTCACGTTCATGAACACTGCACGTATCGGTACTGCTCTACAGGGCGTAACGGCTTCTGAAGGTTCTTTCCAAGGTGCACTTGCATACGCGAAAGACCGTCTAGCAATGCGTTCTTTGACTGGTGCTAAAGCCCCAGAAAAAGCAGCTGACCCAATCATCGTTCACCCAGACGTTCGTAAAATGCTTCTTACTCAGAAAGCGTTTGCTGAAGGTGGTCGTGCACTTGTATACATGATGGCGCTACAAAACGACATCGCGCACAAAGGCAACTCTGAAGAAGAGAAAAAAGCAGCTGACGAACTACTAGGTTTCTTAACACCAATCGGTAAAGCATTCCTAACTGAAACCGGTTGTGAATCAACTAACCTTGGTGTTCAAGTGTTTGGTGGTCACGGTTTCATCGCTGAATGGGGCATGGAGCAACTAGTACGTGATGCTAAGATCTCTACAATCTACGAAGGTACGACTGGTATCCAGGCTCTTGACCTTCTAGGCCGTAAAGTTCTAATGACTCAAGGTCAAGCGCTTAAGAACTTCACTAAGATGGTTCACACCTTCTGTAAAGAAGAAGCGGACAACGAAGAGATGGCACAATTCATTGCACCTCTTGTTGAATTGAACAAAGAGTGGGGCGACTTAACGATGAAGATCGGTATGTCTGCAATGAAAGATCGTAACGAAGTAGGTTCAGCATCGGTTGATTACCTAATGTA
>NYTP01000057.1 GCA_002683575.1 Bermanella sp. | reverse complement strand
CGTCATAGCCGTGCGCCGTCGTGCTAAGTATTTATTGATTGATATTGGCAAAAGCAAAATCAAGGGCACCATCATTATTCATCTGGGGATGTCTGGCTCACTAAGAGTTGTGAAAGGTGCGCCACCTGAGCCACTCAAGCATGAGCACTTTGACCTGGTGTTTTCTAAGGATTTACTACTGCGTTTTACCGACCCACGACGTTTTGGTGCGTGTTTGTGGCAAGACGTAGACAGCGAAGACAACAAATGGCTCGATCACCTCGGGCCTGAGCCATTAAGCGATGACTTTAATGGTGAATATTTATTCAATAAAAGCCGAAAACGCACAGGCGCCATTAAGACCTTCATTATGGATCAAAAAGTTGTGGTGGGGGTCGGTAACATCTACGCCAGTGAGTCGCTCTTTTTAAGCGCCATCAACCCGAAAAAAGCCGCCGGTAAGATCAGCCGAGCCAAATACGATCTGTTTGCGGAGCAAATTAAACAAGTCTTGGCCAAAGCCATTGCCCAAGGGGGCACTACGCTAAAAGACTTTGTGGGCAGCGATGGCAAGCCCGGTTATTTTGCACAACAGTTGAATGTTTATGGTCGTAAGGACGAGCCGTGCATGCAGTGTGATGCCCCCATTAAACAGATCACTCAAGGCCAACGCAGCACATTTTATTGCACCAATTGTCAAAAATGATGATGTACTCGCCATCTCACAGAAAAAGCTGATATAGTTCGCTCAATAATAAGTGCTATGTACAAGGACAATAACAATGCTAAACCTTCGCAGCCAACTTCAACACGGCATAATGATCATTGCGGCGATGCTCATGTTTACCTTGCCGATGCATGCACAGGCGCAAGAAATTGATGAAACACCATCGGCTGCGGCCATGGCGTTTGACGGCTTAATTGTTCGCCCCCTAACGTTAGCGGCCACCGCTATTGGCACTGTTATCTGGGTGGCCACCTTACCATTTAGTTTATTAGGCGGTAACGCAGGTGACGCGGCAGAAGTCTTGGTGCTCACGCCAGCAAGAGCCACCTTTGTTCGCTGTTTAGGCTGTTCAAGCAGCGGCCGTAAAATTGAATACGAAGATGAGTAACAACATCTTCCCATAAAAAAGGCGTCTTATGAGACGCCTTTTTTTATGCCTTAGTTTTGTGCCTAACCTCTACGCTCTTAGGCCTTAAGGCTAGTAACCCATTTCTGTGAGTATTTCATCGTAGCCTTGCTGGTAATGCTCATATTTGAATTGGTAGCCCGCTGCCAACAAACGCTTATTTGAAAGTCGTTTATTCCCGCGACGAGACGCTTCAGGTACATCATGATCGGGCTCCACATCACTGATGCGATCCTTTAGCCATTCAAGAATTTCAAACAAGGTGGTTGGCTGGCAATCGGTGCCGATGTACAGGTTATCCAAAGATTTACCCGCTAAATCCTGCTCGATGATAAATTCTAAAACGCCAATACAGTCGTCGCGGTGAATGCGGTTTGTCCACAATTCAGGTTCTGGGTCACAGTGGCTGCCTGTCTTGGCTTGGTTAATCAGGCGTGTTCGACCGGGCCCATAAATGCCACTAAAGCGCACAATGGTATGGGCAAAGTCACTTTCAGCCAGCTTACTTTCTGCTTCTAGCATTTTTCGCCCAGCAAATGCAGTGGGTTCTGCTGGCGTGGTTTCGTCGACCCAGGAACCGTCATGCTGAGGATAGGTACTGGTGCTGGAGACAAAAATGACTCGCTTAGGGTGAATATGCTGTTGCTTCAGCAGCGCAAGAATATGCACTAGGCCATGCACATAATATAAGTCATAGCCCTCTTCGGAAAACTCAGGGCTGGCAATGGAGTACACCACATAATCCAGAGCATCGGGGATTTTTCCGATCAGCGATTCCATGTCCGACACATCAGCACTCAGGGTTGTCACCCCATCACCAATGGCCGCTTCGCTGCGGCGCATACCCCAGACAGAATGGCCCTTGGCGGCTAATGATTTAGCCAACCCACCACCGATATCCCCACTTCCCACGATTAGAATACGCGACATATCTACTCCTTATGATAGAAAGCGACTATCATGCTTTATTTACGCCACCGCTGTGGTTAAGCTTAGACGATCAGTGCACATAGGCTTTGTGCGCACTATAACGGATTCATAAGGCAATCAAAACATGACGTTATCGGAATTAAAATACATTGTGGCACTCGCCCAAGAACGTCATTTTGGCCGCGCCGCTGAGCGTTGCTTTGTCAGCCAGCCTACCTTGAGTGTGGCCATAAAGAAGCTAGAAAGCGAATTAGGCATCAGCTTATTTGAGCGCTCGAAGAATACCGTTTCAGTGACCCCTTTGGGTGAACAAGTGGTGCATCAGGCACAGGTGGTTCTTGAGAACGTTCGCTCACTCAAAGACATTGCCACAGGTGGCAAGGACCAATTAAAAGGGCCATTAAAGATTGGTGCCATTTTTACCATTGGGTCATATTTGTTTCCTCACCTGATTCCGCAAGTGCAACAACTCGCCCCAGATATGCCTTTATACATCGAGGAGAATTACACTCGCGTGTTGCGTAAAAAGCTGCGCGAAGGTGAGTTGGATGTGATCATCATTGCTTTGCCCTTTAACGAAACCGATGTATTAACCAAACCCTTGTACGATGAAGCATTTGAAGTGCTGCTGCCCAAAGGGCATGACTGGCTTAAACACAAATCCATCAAACCAGAACTGCTCCCTGACAGCGATTTATTGTTACTCGGTGAAGGCCACTGCTTTCGTGATCAGGTGTTAGATATGTGCCCAGCGCTGCACAAAAACGCCAATACAAAATTAAAGTCCATCGCCGAAGGCAGCTCATTAGAGACTTTGCGTCACATGGTGGCCTCTGGCTTAGGCATTACCGTATTGCCTAAGAGCGCTACCGGTGTGGGCTTGTATGCCAACGGCTGGTTGGAAACACGACCATTCGTCAAACCCCAGCCTTCGCGCACGGTGGCCATCGCATGGCGCGCCAGCTTCCCCAGACCCAAAGCGGTGGACTTGATCACGCAAGCAGCCAGTTTATGTCAACTGTTCTAGAACAATCTCTCGGGCGCTCACCAGTGACCGAGCTCAAGCATGTGGGTGATAAGCTGGCTGAAAAACTGGCTAAGCTTGGCATTCATGTGATTCAGGATTTGCTGTTTCATTTGCCCCTGCGTTATCAAGATCGCACCCGCATCAGCCCCATTGGCTCGTTAAGCCCAAATATGGATGTGGTCATCGAAGGGGATGTGATGCTCGCCGATGTGGTGTTTGGCAAACGTCGCTCATTGGCGGTGCGCTTGCAAGACGGCACTGGCACCATCACCCTTCGCTTTTATCATTTTAGTGGCGCACAAAAAAACAACTTACAAAAAGGCGCGCGTATTCGCTGCTACGGCGAGGTGCGCCGAGGGCGCGCTGGGCTTGAGTTGTATCACCCTGAATATCAGTTTGTTGACGCCTTATCGGACCTGCCAACCGAAGAAACACTGACCCCTATTTACCCCAGTACAGAGGGCCTCACTCAAGCTCGCTGGCGCCAACTGATGACACAAGTGGTTATGCTGCTTAAAAAGGGGCGCGCCCTTGATGACTTAATCCCACAAGCGTTTCTTGAGCCTTACAACTTACCCGATTTACGCAGTGCTCTACTTTATTTACATCAGCCTCCAACCGGAGCCAACCTAGATGAACTAGAGCAAAATCAACACCCTGCGCAAAAGCGTTTAATTATGGAAGAACTGCTGGCCCATAATTTAAGCCTGCTTAAAATGCGCGCCGCCATTCAACACGATCATGCACCGGTTTTAACTGAGTCCGTATCATTAAAAGCCGCGTTTTTAGCCAATCTGACCTTTACACCAACAGGTGCCCAGCAACGGGTAGTGAATGAGATTCAGCAAGATCTCAGCAAGGGTTACCCCATGCTGCGCTTGGTACAAGGGGATGTGGGGTCCGGTAAAACCTTGGTGGCCGCATTGGCCGCATTAAGTGCGCTTGAGCAAGGTTATCAAGTGGCTTTAATGGCCCCCACTGAAATTCTGGCAGAGCAGCACTTTAAGAACTTTCAGCAATGGTTTGAACCTCTCGGCATTGAGCTGGCTTGGCTGGCTGGCAAAGTGAAAGGCAAAGCCCGTGTGAGCACACTGGAATCTATTGCGACGGGCACAGCGCAAATGGTCATTGGCACCCACGCACTTTTCCAAGAAGAAGTGGCCTTTGCAAAACTGGGGCTGGCCATCATTGATGAGCAACACCGCTTTGGTGTTCATCAGCGTTTGGCATTGCGACAAAAGGGCAATGAGATCAGTCCCCATCAACTGATCATGACCGCCACCCCTATTCCACGTACCCTAGCCATGACGGCCTATGCAGATCTAGACACCAGCATTATTGACGAGATGCCACCTGGGCGAACGCCAGTGAACACTGTGGCCATTGATCAACAACGCCGAGATCAGGTAGTAGAACGCATTCGCGGCGCCTGTTTATCTGGGCGTCAGGCCTATTGGGTATGTACCCTCATTGAGGAAAGCGAAGCCCTTGAGGCGCAGGCAGCAGAGGTCACCGCGCAAGCACTGCAAGAAGCCTTGCCGGAGTTGAATATTGGCCTGGTCCACGGCCGCTTAAAAGCGCAAGAAAAAGCCGACATCATGGCCAGCTTTAAACAAGGTGATATTCACTTATTGGTAGCCACTACCGTGATCGAAGTCGGCGTGGATGTACCGAACGCCAGTTTAATGATCATTGAAAACCCTGAACGCCTGGGCCTTGCTCAACTGCACCAATTACGCGGGCGAGTCGGACGAGGCACCGCAGAAAGCCATTGTGTTTTGATGTACCACATGCCCTTAGGTGACAGTGGCAAGCAGCGTATTCAAGCCATGCGCGACACCACAGACGGTTTTAAAATTGCGGAGATTGACTTGCAGATTCGCGGCCCAGGGGAAGTGCTCGGCACTCGTCAAACCGGCTTGATGCAAATGCGTATTGCTGACTTACAAAGGGACGGCTATTTACTGGATGATATCCAGCATTGGGCGCAGCTTTGCCAACAGCAAGCCCCACAGATTATCGAATATCTAATTGATCGCTGGCTTGGTGAAAATTTGCACTACGGGCAGGTGTAATTCATTTTAACATTGGGTAAGATGCGCCGCCTCACCTGCCCAATTCAAACGGATTCCCCATGAACGCTAAACACCTGTTTCTAGCATTGACACTAATGAGTGCCGCTTTACTAGCAAACGCCGACACTAAGTTCACCTTTTTTACGGAGCAGTTCCCGCCGTATAACATGACATCCGATGGTAAAGCGTTTGCCCATAAGGCTGAAAAAATCTCTGGCCTGTGTACCGATATCGTCAAACAAATGCTGCCGCACATCCCTTACAAGACACAAATCAAATTACGTAATTGGGATTACAGCATCAATAAGGTTAAACAAAAAAACAACCATGGTTTGTTTTGCACCGTGCGCTCTGAAGAGCGTGAAAATAGCTTCTATTGGGTGGGGCCGCTCACGGAAATTCGTTGGACATTGTTTGCTAAACCAGACTCTAAAATTGAGCTAACATCCCTAGAAGATGCAAGAAAATATCGCATTGGTGGTTATAACGATGATGTGATGACGCTGTTTTTACAAAAGAATAATTTCAATGTTTCTTCTATTGCCAACGACAGCGTCAACCCAAAACGCCTGATGCTCGGACAAATTGATTTATGGATTGCCGATGAACTGTCAGGCCCCTACGTGGCATCCGATAGTGCCGATATTGATGACTTAAAACCGGTTTTATCGTTTAAAGAGACTCCCCTTTACCTGGCTCTTAATAATCAAACGGATCCAAAGATTTTGAAGACCATTCACGATGCATTTGAGACCGTACGCAAGTCTGGGCAAATTGAGGTGATCGAGCGCACTTACGGCCGCTAATCATAAATTCCCTGTTTGGCATCTTGGCTTAGCGCTAGGTGCCAAACAAAACATGAACCCTCGCACACTTATCATATATCAATGTGTCTCATGCCTGCCCCTTCCTATAAGCCTTAAGCATAACCCCATAGACACCACCGCCCCCTCTTGGCAGTTTCCCCCCATGATACCTAATGCTTTTAACTAGTAGCGGACATTTACTGCCACAAAGCCCTGCGTTTTTTTGCAGCCAGCGCATTTTCCTTGCCTATCAATATTGTGCGCCTTGCCTATAGTTAAGCTAGGGTTTTGATTAACAGGCAGCCTTATGACTTTACCTAGCCGCGTACAAAAAGTGTTAGACGAATGGCAAATCACCTATTGTGTTTCACAACCGAGTTATCCCATGTCCACAGCTTCTCAAACCGAGCAAACAATGACACAACTGGCCATCTTGGAAGACAGTCACGGCCGCGTTCAAGTCATTCACCCTGCCAACCGAATTTTAGATCTCAACAAAATGTTCACCGAAACCGCCCGTGAATTCACCCCTGTGGACAAAAACAAGGTGGATAAAATTCGACAAGGATTAAACCTTGAAGCCATTCCTGCCTTACCTCAAGTTACCGGCTTTGAAACCTTTGTCGATCAGTCACTGCTTGAGTTAGACGATATTGTAATGGCCCTGAGCAAGGACCAAGAATTACGCATCGCTAAAAATGACTTTCAAACTCTGGTCAGCAGTGCACGGGTGGGGGAATTTTGTGTGGATATTCCTCACGTTAATTTACCCCCCGCCCAATGGCAAAACAGTGACCGCAAAGACATTCATAACGCCATCGAAAACTTTACCCAGTTACGCATTAACCAGCGCTTAGAAGAGACTCTCGATATGCCGCCCATGCCTGAAACGGCACAAAAAATTATCGATTTACGCATGGACTCAGATGCCGAAACCGAAGAGCTGGCCAACCTTGTAGGCAAGGATCCGGGGTTAAGTGCGCAAGTGATCAGCTGGGCAAATAGCCCGTATTATGGGGTCAGTGGGTCGATTACAAATATCCATGAAGCGGTCATTCGTGTGCTTGGTTTTGACCTTGTGATCAATCTGGCCTTGGGTTTATCGCTTGGCCGCGCATTATCGGTACCCAAAGATGGGCCACAGGGTTACATTCCGTTTTGGCAGCAAAGTGTTTATACCGCAGCGCTTATGGCCGAGTTATGCCGAGCACTGCCTGTGGATAAACGGCCCAGCCAAGGTGTGGCTTACTTGTGCGGTTTATTACATAACTTTGGCTATTTAATTCTTGGCCATGTTTTCCCGCCGCATTTCAGCATGATAAACCGTCACATTGAGGCCAATCCCAGCATCAACCGTTATTTCATTGAGCAGCATTTAATGGGCATTACCCGTGAGCAAATCAGCAGCAGCCTCTTAAACCAATGGAATTTACCCATCGATGTCTGCTGCGCCATTCGTTATCAAAATGAGCCGGACTACAAAGGGGAATACCATATTCTCAGTGCTATGCTTTATGTGAGCGCAAGGTTACTGCGCCAAGAACAGGTAAATGATGCCCCGTTAGAGGCCATTCCCCAAGCCATTATTGATTGCCTAGGGCTAGACATGATTAAGGCTGAAGCAGCCCTTGAGAAGGTGATGGAGGCCAAGGACGATCTGCAGGAAATGGCTCGTCAACTGCATCAGGGATAACGTTCAGTGGCACAGCCAGCAGTTGCCCTCTGAGCGCAGCAAAATGTTCTTCAATGGACACGGATGTGCTCTTCACCCAAGGAATAAGCCCTTTAGCCACATCGGCAAATTCCTGAAGTTTCGCATTACTGGTTTGACGAAAACTATAAAAGTAAAACGCAGCAAGTTCTCGCTTAAGTTGTAAACGCACTTTTTCTTGCTGAGCTAACCAGCGCTGCTCAACCGCAGTTTCAAGTTGGGCTAGAGGGATTTGCGACAAACCCAAAGCATGGCAGGTTTTCCACAACTCTTTTCTTAGGACAAAATTTAATTGCTCAGACATATACTGAATGTCCGTCACCAGCTGGGTGCGCTCGGGATTAGGGGTCTGGGTTTGCAGCTTGAAGAAGTATTCTCTTAAAGGTTCTCTGTCGGCCAGTTTCAATGCGCTGCGTTCTAATTTATCTCGGCTCGACCAAACCGGCGATGACCATTGTGAGCTGCGGTCACGGGCTGATGCCGACAAGGCTTTTTCTAATTGGTTGCCAACTAAACGCTCATCCAGAAAGTTCACGCGTGGTGTAACAGCAGATTGCACTTCAGGCTCAAGGGCCATTAAGCAAGCCGGACGGAGTGTCTGCCAAAATGGCGAAAGCTGTGCCGACAAGGCCTCAATATTGCCACTGGCAGATGCCGCCCATAACGCATTGGGGGCAAGCAACAAAATCACCAATAAAACGCGCATAGTTTACTTCACCTCTGTGGTTGCAGCCACATCATCGGATAGCTGAATGTTGCGATCATTAAAGACACGCTCATCCAATTGTTTTTCGGATTTCGCCACCACACAGGACACCGCCGCATCACCGGTCACATTCACCGCGGTGCGCATCATATCCAATAGACGGTCCACACCGATGATCAAAGCAATGCCTTCTACTGGCAAGCCAACCTGGGTCAATACCATGGATAACATCACTAAGCCCACACCCGGTACGCCTGCTGTTCCGATTGATGCTAACGTCGCAGTGGCGATCACGGTTAATAAGTCCACAGCGGATAAGTCGATACCATAAGCCTGTGCAATAAAGACCGTGGCAACACCCTGCATAATCGCGGTGCCATCCATATTAAGCGTGGCACCAAGCGGCAAACTAAACGACGCCACACGGTTATCCACACCTAAACGTTGTTCTGCGTTTTTCATAGTCACTGGCAAGGTGGCATTACTGGAAGCGGTACTGAAGGCAAATAGCTGCACCGCTCGCATCTTGAATAAAAACGTCATGGGATTTAAACGCCCCAACACGCTGAGTAAACCTGGGTACACCAGCAAGGCTTGTAGCAGCAACACCAACACCACAGTGGCAAAGTACACCGATAATTCTTCAATCGCGCTTAAACCCTGGCGTGCGAATAAGGTAAATAACAAAGCAAACACACCATAAGGGGCCAGCTTCATTAACATGGTCACTAGATTCAGTACCACCACATTCCAGTCTTCAAAGTTCTGACGGATACGCTCACCGGGCTTACCGCTGTGATTCACCGCCATGCCTAGCAGTAAGGCAAAGACGATGATTTGCAGCATCTTACCTTCGGCCATGGCCGCAATAGGGTTACTTGGGAAGATATCCACCATCACTTGAGCAAATGAACTGCCTTGGTTAATGCTCACCTGAGCGGTACTGCTCAAGTTCGCCCCAACACCGGGCTCAAATAACAAGGCAAACCCCATGGCTAAGGAAATAGCCACAGCGGTGGTAAACAAATACAACCCAACCGTTTTACCACCTAAACGACCTAACTGCTTACCGGACCCCAAACTGGCTGCACCACACACAAGGGACACCAGCACTAATGGCACCACCAATAACTTAAGTGTGGCCACAAAGATTTTGCCCACAATAAAAAATAACCCACCCACGAGCCATTCATCCAAAACCTCATCCACCCAAGGGTTTAAACCCAATAATAATTGGGCGCCAGCGCCTAAGATAATGGCCAATACCATGGCGATGAGGATTTGCTGAGTAAGCCCGTGAGGATGCTTCATGATTATTTCTTTTTATTAGGTTTTAGGTATTTAGTTAAGCCTTGGAACCACATGACTTCAGCAAAGTTACCGCTGATAACAAGATCTTTACTCTGAATACCGGCCATAAAAGCGTTTTTATCTTTGGCCGTCAGAATCGCCATACCAGTGGCGGCATCTTTAAAACTCAAGGTAAAGGTAGGTTCTTTGGTTAAGCCCGCAGACGATTTCACCTTACCATTTTTCACAGTAAAGTTGCGACCACTGCCGCTTTCGGTCTGAATTTGGAAAACCAGATCTTTGCCGTCAATGTATTCTGCACAAGCTGGGTTATTTTTTGCTGCTTTTTTCAATAACTGGGCGAATGCCCATAATAAAAACTTAAACTTCAACATGGTTAGCCACTTTATTATCAATGATGAGAATGTAACAAACACGCGCAAAGCGCCGCGGCATCATACCATGCTAAAGGACTGCATCAATCTTAGGAGGGGGTTTTGCTCAGCCCTGTTTGAAAACAGGGCCTGAACAAGGAAGAGCATTAGCCGTTTACGGCGTCTTTCAGAGCTTTACCAGGTTTAAAGCCAACAGAGTTGCTTGCTTTGATGGTAATCGCTTCACCCGTTTGAGGGTTTTTACCTTGGCGTTCGGCGCGGTGCTTTTGCACGAAGCTGCCGAATCCCACTAGACTCACTGGGTCGTTTTTACGCAAAGACTCAGTAATTTGATCCGTGATGATGGTAATAATTTCAGCGGCTTTATCTTTACTGATATCCGCTTGGTCTGCTACATACGCAGCTAATTCTGGTTTACGCATAGTACGATCCGATTTTTTATTGTTGTTATCACGCCAGCATCGCTGGCAGTTCCTTGTTCAAAGCCATCTTTTCAGCAACACAGTCCCCGGTCAAGGCATAACCCAGCAATTTACCGCTAGAATCCTTAAAAAGCGCCTTAATATGTGGACTCTGGCCATCAATTTGCCATTCTCCCGCGACATTTTCTGCAGGAGGGCAAGTGACGATTGGTAAGCTAGGGGTCTTCACCATCACAGGCATCACCGGGTATTTAACCTCGGTTTCCGTGCCCGCCAGGGTTTTTGCTAGGGCTCTTGCGCCATTCATAAGCGGTAAAACATATAACAAATTCAAGCCAGCTACTTCAGCACAATCACCCAGTGCATACACATTCGGTGCGCTGGTTTGCAGTTGCTGGTTCACCACGATGGCACGATTGACTTCAATGGCGGCCGCTTGTGCCAAGGCTACGCGAGGCTTCAAACCCACCGCACTGAGCATGACGTCTGCTTTGATAGTTGTGCCATCGGATAAATGCGCACAGAAATCTTCACCATCTTTGGTCACCGAGGTCACGGCTTTTTCAAGGTGTAAACTCACCCCTAACGCTTCTAAAGCCGGCATTAATGCGTCACCGCAAGCAGCGGGAACCAAACGAGACAGGGGCTGAGAGTCTGGCGCCACTAGATCAACAGCAAAACCCGCGCTAGCCAGATCGTGGGCGTATTCACAACCCACTAACCCAGCGCCCATTACCATAATGCGCTTCTTACCTTGTACAGCGGCATGAAACTGCGCGTAGTCCATCAGGTCATTTACATGATAAAGGTGTTCTGCCCCTTCAATGGGCAGCTGAAAAGGCTCCGCACCCAGTGCCAAAACAAGATCACCATAGGTTAAAGCTTCGTCACCCAGCATCACGACTTTATCGGCTGGATTAATCGCAGTAATGGTTTGATGAGTGCGGATTTCAATTTTAAGTTGCTCTGCCATGGCGCCGGCGTCATTCATGGCAAGACCATCGGCGTCTTTGCCTTTACTAAAACCTGTGCTGAGCATTGGCTTAGAGTACTGACGGCCATCGTCTGCAGTAATCATGATCACGTCTCGCTCGGCGTCTGCCTTACGAAATTCTTTAACCAGGTTATAACCTGCCAAACCTGTTCCGATTACTACCAGAGGTGCCGTCATGGAAAGCCTTCTTTTTATTAAGACGCCTAGCCAATAAACGTATGGCTGACGTTGGATTTACTGTTTGCGTGTATCGTAGGACCTGACAAGCGCTATCACTGGGTTTGTGCTCAGCAAGCGCTTGAAAGGGTCAATCGTGGGTAACTAATCAATTAGATTTCAATCATCTCAAAATCATCTTTGCCCACGCCACAGTCAGGGCATAACCAGTCTTCCGGTACATCACCCCAGCGAGTTCCAGGTTCTAGGCCTTCTTCTGGGCAACCCTGTTCTTCGTCGTAAATCCAACCGCAAACAATGCACTGCCACTTTTTATAATCTTGAGCCATAAATTCTCTCCCAAATTTTAGCGACGAACCTTACCCAAAACTTTTGTCCTACACAAATAATCTGTCTGCTTTGTGCGAATTTAGACATTTAATACGTCGCCACTTGACGCAAACCAACATACGACATGGATTTCGCAACACAATCATCCGGTTCACTTGATTTCAGTATCGGATTGAGCCATTGTGCGCCGATCAAAAAGTAAGGCTGTGCCATGCTCGCGTTATCCACATCTTTTCGACTTCAACCATGGCAAGGACTCACTCCCATGCCACGCAGTATTGTGGATACGCCTTGGCGAAACTGGCTNCTCGACAGTGGTTCATTAACTCAAAATGTTAAAGACTTAGCGCCTGGGCGCTTCAGCCTNGCNTTACTGGATCGTCGTTTTGGNCGCCCTTCGTTATCCGAATGCAAAGCGCTAAACATTCAGCCGCGCCATGAAGCATATATTCGTGAAGTCACACTGTGCATCGATGGCAAGGCACACATTTATGCTCGAAGCATAATCCCTCGCAGCACTTTAACCGCCAGCGAACGCCAGTTGCTGACGTTACAAAACAAACCTTTGGGTGAGTTTCTATTTGCCCACAAAAATATGCGTCGCGGCCCCATTGAGATCAAGCAAGGTCAACTTAATGGCGAAACCGTTTGGGGACGCCGATCCATTTTTTACGTTAACCATAAACCACTATTGGTTTGTGAATACTTTCTACCCAGCTTGCTACAGGTTGAAAGTAATTAAGGTTAGAATATTGGCACACTTAAATTTGGCATCATCATGACTTGGCTTACTGAACGCTTTCCAAAATTGCCTTTCTATTTTCAGCTAATGCGCTTAGACAAACCCATTGGCATTTATCTCTTGTTATGGCCAACCATGTGCGCGCTGTGGATTGCAGGAGACGGCCACCCTAGCGGCGCTCATGTTTTTATTTTTGTAATGGGCGTCGTATTGATGCGCAGTGCCGGCTGTGTCATCAATGATTATGCAGATCGCCATGTGGACGGTCATGTTAAACGCACCCAGCACCGCCCGCTTGCGCAAAAAGTCATCAGCGAAAAACAAGCCTTAGGGTTATTTGTTGGGCTGTGTATCAGCGCATTCATTCTGGTGCTCTTTACCAATACATTTACCATTTACCTATCCTTTGGCGGGCTCTTACTGGCCTTTATGTACCCTTTTATGAAGCGTTATACGCATTTGCCGCAGATCATTTTGGGCGCCGCATTTGCTTGGGCGGTGCCGATGGCCTTTGCCGCTGAACAAAACGCACTACCGGATGTGGTCTGGCTTTTATATGTGGCCACTGTGACCTGGACGGTGGTATATGACACCCAATACGCCATGGTTGACCGCGATGACGATTTAAAAATTGGCGTAAAAAGCACCGCTATTTTATTCGGCGAAGCGGATAACTTGATAATCGGCGTGTTGCAAATCATCACACTCATTAGCTGGTTAATGATCGCTAATAGCATTGGGGCAAGCTGGCCTGTTTATCTTTCTATTGCCATAAGTGCGGGCTTATTTACTTACCACCAGATACTGACAAAGAGTCGTGATCGTGACTTGTGTTTTAAAGCGTTTTTGCACAATCACTGGGTAGGCGCAGTGTTATTTGCGGGTTTATTTTTACATTATCTTATCACTTAACTATTTTATTTAAGGGATGCACAAGCAGATGTCACATATCTGTCATACTTACGTTGTGTAATATGCTTGTCATTAAATAGAAAATTAGAGCAGCCTCTATGAAGCAACAAGGAAAAAAAATCTTAATCGTGGATGACGAAGCGTCTATCCGCGAGATGATTGCAGTGGCCTTAGAGATGGCCGGCTACGAATGCTTAGAAGCCAGCAATACTCAAGACGCCCACAGTATAATTGTGGATGAAAGCCCAGAAATGGTTTTGCTGGATTGGATGTTACCTGGCACCAGTGGACTAGAGTTTGCTCGACGCTTAAAACGTGATGATCGCACCGCTGAAACCCCTATTATTATGCTCACCGCAAAAGGCGAAGAGGACAATAAAATCCTGGGGCTTGAAGCCGGCGCTGACGATTACATCACCAAGCCGTTTTCTCCCCGTGAATTGGTGGCACGCTTAAAAGCGGTTCTGCGCCGCAGCACCCCTGCCGGTATAGAAGACCCCATTACCGTTGAAGGCTTAATTTTAGACCCGGTCTGTCACCGTGTAAGCGCAAATAATGCGCCGCTGGACATTGGCCCCACTGAATATCGTTTACTGCAGTTCTTCATGACACACCAAGAACGCGCCTATAGTCGAACGCAATTGCTCGACCAAGTGTGGGGTGGTAACGTCTACGTTGAAGAGCGCACAGTTGATGTGCATATTCGTCGATTACGCAAAGCCCTGGGCAGCCATCACGAACACCTGATTCAAACTGTTCGTGGCACCGGTTACCGCTTTTCGACAAAAGCGTCGTAACCCACATTTCGTCTTTTTGTTTGGTATCTGGTTTATATGAAGCATGATTGGCGCTCCGCCATCCGCCGACTGATTTTTAACTTGGCACTCGCCTTTATCGTGGGCTGGAGTCTAGATATTCTGGCTTACACCCTCATGCTCACACTGGGCCTTTATCTTGCCTGGCACTTACGTCAATTGCATAAGTTACAGCAATGGCTAACCAGCCGCGATACAGAAGAGCCTCCGACCAGTCATGGTTTATGGGGCAGCATTTTTGATGACGTGTATCGCTTACAGCGCCGCCAAGAGAAGTCAAAAAACAAACTCAAGGCCATGCTTAAGCGTGTACAAGACAGTACTGCTGCCCTGAAAGACGGCGTATTAATGGTGGACAGCAATGGCAACTTAGAATGGTGGAATCACGCGGCCAATACGCTTTTGGGCTTGCAGAATAGTAAGGATATTGGCCAAGCTATTACGAACCTCGTTCGTCACCCCGACTTTAAGGCGTATTTTGATAAAACCCACTACGATGCGCCGCTTGAAATCACCAGCCCCATTAATAACGATGCCATACTGCAATTTCATATCACCTTGTTTGGCAGAAAAGACCGCTTAATTGTTTGTCGTGATATCTCTCATTTGCATCAATTAGAAGCCATGCGACAAGACTTCGTTGCTAACGCTAGTCACGAACTGCGCACACCACTGACTGTGATCTCAGGCTACTTAGAAACCTTCATCGAATACAAAGAAACCTTGCCAGCACGCTGGGGCAGAGCACTACAGCAAATGCATGAACAAAGTCAGCGCATGCAAAACTTGATCAATGATTTATTAGTATTAAGCCGCCTAGAAACAAATCATGGACAAGAAAGCTCTCAGGTGGCCATCAAGCCATTGTTAAGTGCGCTGGTAAACGATGCTCAATCATTAAGTGCCGACAAACATCACAGTATTCACTTAAGTTGTGAAGAGTTTGATTTATTGGGTATTGAAACTGAGCTGTCCAGTGCCTTTGGCAATTTGATCTTTAATGCAGTGAAATACACACCTGAAAACGGCGAGATACATGTGCGCTGGTGGCAAGACACCTCTGGGTTACACCTTGAGGTTAAAGATAATGGCTTGGGCATCGACCCTAAACACATTCCACGATTAACCGAACGCTTTTATCGGGCAGACCCCAGTCGACACAGTGATACTGGGGGCACCGGTCTTGGTTTAGCGATTGTGAAACACACCTTGTTACGCCATGAAGGGCACTTACATATTAGCAGTCAGTTAGGCAAAGGCAGTTGCTTCACATGCCACTTCCCCGTGTCTCGAAAAGTGACTCAGCCACAACTGAGCCAAGTACTTTAATCCATTTACACCTGGTGGCTATCGAACTTTGGCAACAAATTTCGATAAGGCCGCCAGCTTTTCAGGGTCCTCATCTTCATAACGCACCATTAAATTAAATAGCTCCCCATCAATGCGTTTATCCGGTGAGCTGACTGAGCACACAAAACAATTTACCCGTGCCACGATGTCTTCTTCTTTACTAACAATATCCACCACAACTTGGTCAAACAAACCCGGCACACCCTGGTCTCGCTTAACCACCAGCATCATTTCATTTAAATTAATGTCTTTTACAATACAGCGTAACTCTTGACCTTGAGAGGTGCGCACATGGGCCAACGCCATGGTTTTATTCGCCCCTTTTTTCGCCTTGGGTTTATCCACTAATTGCGCGGATGGAGCGGCACCTGCTAACAAGTTTGCACTAGCAGCAGGTGATGGTTTCGATTTCGCTGATGAGGCAGCGCCGCCTGTTAATAAATTGGCATTTTCAGAAGTCGAACTAGGGGATTTTGCCGCTGGTGCGCCGGTTAATAAGCTCGCATTATCACTTTGCTGAGCCTGTCGAGCGGTTTGCATGGGGCTCATTTTATAAAACTTATATATCAGCCGGGCCAACTTGGTGCCCAGCTGCTCATTGTTAAACGGCTTACCAATATAGTCGTTTACACCCGCTTCAACCGCTTTAACAATGTGGCTTTTTTCAGACCGGCTGGTGATCATCATAAACGGGATTTTTTCGTAGCGTTCTTCAGTGCGCATCCATTGCAATAACTCAAGACCGCTCATATTGGGCATTTCCCAATCACACAGAAGCACATGATAAGTGCCTGATTTCATTTTAGTTTGCGCTTGTAAGCCATCTGCCGCGTCATCTACCTGGCATGAGGGAAACTGAGCTTTTACTGCTTTGCGCACCAGATCTCGAATGAATCGAGCATCATCGACGACTAAAATATTCAGCGCCTTCATGGCCACTCCAAATGGGACTCCTTACTTGAGAGTAGCACAGGATTTTCGGCCTATTGGCGCAAAAGAAGGGTAAATAACAGGAGGTTATGAATACTTCAAATTGTAAGACTGGTTGCCACTAGGCGAAGGTGACTGGCGCTAACGCCAATTTGTTTTAAGGGCACGCCCCTAAACTGAAGGTCTTGCTTCACCATAGCCTGCAATGACGCTACTGCGGCGTCAGGGCAGTTTAAGCCTGCATAAATGCCCTTAATCAGCCCTTTCGGTATTTTACAGTTTACAACGCCCTCTTTAGATTGATCCGACACCGTGACTGGACGAACCAACCTTGTCTCTTGCTCAAACGCTAAATGCTCGGCACGAGTCAATAATGCCGGAAACGGATTTTGCTTAGATGGCATAGGCGGGCGGGCATCGTCATATTGAACCGTCTGAAATAATTGTGGCTTGCCCAGATACGCACCTTGTTGAAAGTAGTCATGGGTTTCGTCCAGCTGAATTGCGATGCCCTCATGATTGAACCCGACCCCTTGCCACAAGCCCGACAAATAAATCTCCTTAAATAAACGCAACACGACCACTTTTTGATACTGGTCCAGTGAGGCCAAGCCAAGTTGCTTTGGACTTTTAGGGCGTTGGATCTGCTTTTCAATCTCCCGTCTATTTTGTTGAGCTTGGCTTAAGTAATACTCAAACGTCACCATAGCTTGAATATGTGGTTCAAGTGCTTGGTAACTTTTTTCCATGGCCGTGCGAAACTCACTATCGCTTAATGGTTGGTTCGATCCCGGTTGATGAACTCGCTTATTAATCAAATACGGATCATCAAGCTGCGTAGCCGTCATAAACGGCAAACGTAACTGCTTAAGAAGTGACAGATTGTGATGAGAGATAAAGGCAAACATAGGCATTCTGTTGTTTTTTAGAGTGTAGTCCTTGCTCGGTGTAATCGCCTAGTAAGCAAATGCCTAAGTCTCTTGTAAGATATTTCGCACACGAATTGTGAGAAATAAGAATAAATTACTACAAGAGATCGTACTCGTTCCAAGACCACAGCTCTACAAGTGCCGTCAACGCTGGCTTGCGGTTAATTCCATGATAGACGATCTGATTTGTTGATCAGTTTAACGCCAGACAAAATTTTGTTTTTTGCTAAATTAGACCTCGTTCAGGACGAACCAATAAGGATGCCAGTTACGGATTACTGGTTAACACGGAAGTGTGACGAAGGATTGATAGACCGCTATTGGAAGGTGGACCTAGGGTGCTTTGGCAGGAAATAGCTAGGATTGGATATTTCCTGTCACTTTAGCCTCCACCGCTTTTTTAAGGATTTTGAAAAAGCGTATAAATAGAACGGATTCAATTGGAAGGTACTCACCCATTTAGGGTGTGTTAACAACAAATACCTAGGATGGATATTTGCTGTGATTTAGCCTCCACCGCTTTTTTAAGGATTTTGAAAAAGCGTATAAATAGAACGGATTCAATTGGAAGCTACTCACCCATTTAGGGTGCGTTAACAACAAATACCTAGGATGGATATTTGCTGTGATTAGCCTCCACCGCTTTTTTAAGGATTATGAAAAAGCGTATAAATAGAACGGATGCAATTGGAAGGTACTCACCCATTTAGGGTGCGTTAACAACAAATACCTAGGATGGATATTTGCTGTCATTAGCCTCCACCGCTTTTCAGGATGAAAAGTCAGTGTTTAACGGATGAACAACGGATTAAGCGTGTACTTCTCGGATGAGGTACTGCAAAAAGATCATCGGATGATCCATCGTCAGGACGACGAAACAGGATGTTAGACTTCACGGATGATACATTCAGCAACGCATGATGCGCTTGAAACCATGGATTGGTTTAATGCTGACCCTCAATTCTTACCACGCCCTAACAAACTTTCTACATAAGCCTACCAAAGCGTATTCAACCACATCGCCAAACGCTGGGATGCTCGGTTCAGCTGTTGCTGCATAATGCCATCGGCCATCAATAAATATTCATCATTGAGTGCTTTATTCTCTTGGGCCAAATAGACAGAGTTCACCGTAATCCCGTGGCTTTCTTCTGCCCAAGCCACAGGGTTAGTTCCGCTTACATTGTTTGAATTGGCGCGTATTTTTTCAGCACCCGATAAAACGTCTGAATCAAAGCGCTTTACTAAATGGTTGTCCCAGAATTTATGCAAAGTGACACTCTTTCCCTGATATTTAATTTCATACCAGTTTCCGCCTCGGTCTTCATACAAACCGGCATGTAATGGCTGATGAACATCGGCAATTAAATGAATCAACATTCTCAAAGCAAGGGTTTGTTCTTTCTCGCTGCCGCTTCTTGCTATACGGCTGAAATCTTTTATGGCCTCTACCACGCATTTATTTCTTTTACAGTCGCGAGATTTCACATAAGTCCGAGCAGCCTTTGGCATGTTGACGTAATGCAGAGGCTTTAGATAATTAAAGTCTTCGTTACTTTTTATACGATCGGCCCAGACACTGGCTTTAATAAAGTTCTCTTCACCGGCACCCAATAAACGCTCGACACTTTGCTTAGCGAACGGTGTCAGTTGTGGCCACGCCGCAGCAGCCACCATTTTATGGCCAAGGTCACTAAACGCTCCAGCCCACTGGCTGAATATTAATAAAGTTATACACATTAATTTTGTCATGACGTCTTTTTATTGTTTTTATTGATGGCGCCAGTATAGAGACAGAACAAAGGCCTTGAAAGGCGCCCTAGCTTTTTTTGTGAAAACGCTCGGCCAATATACCCAGCACAATAAACGCCCCCACTACTACAGGCGCAAATAAAGCACTGGGTAGCTGGTGTACTAGTTTGTTGATCTGCCCAGAACCCCAAACCGTTAACGCTCCGTAACCCAAAGTACATAACACCACAAACGTGGTAATTCTGACTAAAAACGGATAAGGCCGAACAAAAATGCGAACAGCCTTGTTAATGGCATCTCCATAAATCACCAATAAGGTTGCAACAAAGGCCACTGACAACTGTAAGCTGTAGGGCTTCAACCAGTCGTTTGCGTGTATCAATATATCGCTCAGCCAACTCATTTTTCCCCTCCATATTCTCTTCCTAAGCTTAGGTTATATGTACAAAGGTGAAACGGGCCTATGTAGTATTTTGTAATACAGGATATTGACGGTTCAGCCGCGTTGGAAATATACGCATTCAACATACTGTTTTTAAACGCTTAATTTAAAAGGATGTCTGGATACATTGCGCAATGGATAGCGCCAAGCTATTAGTTTTCTATCTTCTATGCCTCAACAGTCTAGATAGCCTCTTCTACCCTGAACCGTTTGTGCCAAACTAGAATCATAAAAACGGGAACGGACTGTTGCATGAAACATAATTATCGATTGGGGGAACTGCTAACCAGCAGAGGCGTCATCAGCCAAGAACAACTAGAAGAAGCTTTGCTTTATCAGCAGCAGCATCAACTAACGCTGGGAAGGGCATTGGTTGCCTTAGGTTACACCAACCGTAACAAGGTGCATCGCACCCTTATAAAACAGCACTGGTTAAGACGTACGGCCGCCATTTCTACTTTACTGCTGGCACCCTTTTCTTATTGTCAGGCGAACAGCGAACTTGAACAACTGCCTGAGTACTCTTATACCCAGGTAGCCCAAAGTCCCTGTGCACTGCAGGCCATTGAAGGGCCTTATCACTTTTCCAATAACGAACAGGATCTTGATACTCTTCAAACCGCCACGGCTGCCCTTTGGTATGTATCTCAAGGCGGTGTTGATGACGGCAATTTAGGTGATGTACCCGTCCAACTTAATTTAACCAGTGAAGGGCTAGATAAAGGTGTGTCTCTTAATATGAGCGTTCGCTTCTAAACCCTAAATATCCCAATCTTCAAAGAGCCTGCTTGACCGTTCAAGTGGGCTTTTTTATTGGCAGGTTAAAACCATTACCGAATGTATATGCACACCCCATTTTGCACCAGCTTAATTACCCGAATAACAAAACCGTAAGACAAAAAAAAGCCCGTTTGCTTTCGCAAACGGGCTTTAAAAATTCGTGGTGCCGACACCAAGAGTCGAACTCGGGACCTACTGATTACAAGTCAGTTGCTCTACCAACTGAGCTATGTCGGCACGAATTGGAGCGCATTTTATGGAGAAGTGGCTTCGGGGTCAAGCCTTTCCTCTTAAGTTTTTCAGGTTTTTTTTAAATACTTTCAAAGGCTTAGGTTTTATAGGGGGTTCAGCGATAAAAACCCCGAAACCACAGCCTTCAATTTATGTGTCTGGCTTACTTATCTACCACGCGTTCCATTTCATCAATGCTGATGTGGCGCACATCTTTACCCTTAACCAGGTAGATCACGTTCTCCGCAATGTTACGGGCATGGTCACCAATACGCTCTAGGGCACGCAAAGACCAGATGACGTTCATAACGCGTTTAATAGAACGAGGATCTTCCATCATGAAGGTCACCATTTCACGCATGGCACTTTCATATTCACGATCAACGTCTTTGTCTTCTTGAGCCACAGCAAACGCAGTGTCTACATCCAGACGAGCAAAAGCGGTGAGTGCATTTTGTGTCATACGACGAACGCGATCACCGATGTGACGAATCTCGACATAACCGCGAGGTGACTCACCTTCTTCACATAGCTTCATGGCTTGGCGAGCGATCTTGGCGCTTTCATCACCGATACGCTCAAGATCGTTTACAGCTTTACTGGCCGCGATCACTAATCGAAGGTCGCTGGCTGCAGGCTGGCGACGGGCAATGATGCGAGTACACTCTTCATCAATATCGATTTCCATCTGATTAATGCGTTTATCTGTGGCGCGAACATTTACCGCCAACTCACTATCGGCTTCAATCAAGGATTTAATCGCATCCCCAACTTGCTGCTCAACTAGACCACCCATTTCTAATACGTGGCTTTTGACGCGCTCTAGTTCATCATTAAATTGCTGACTGATGTGATCAGTATGAGCATCGTTTGTTAAATCCATGTGCTTCCCCTTCGCCGGTCTTGCTGAATGCTATTTTCTGGCCGATTTTTCGGCTGTGCTTACCCAGTGTTTACTAATTACTTTATTACCTAGCCGTAACGACCAGTGATGTAATCTTCGGTTTGTTTTTTCTGTGGGTTAGTAAACACCTGATCGGTATCACCAAATTCAATCATGTCACCCATATACATAAACGATGTGTAATCACTCACACGGGCGGCCTGTTGCATGTTGTGCGTTACGATGGCGATAGTGAAATCGTTTTTCAGCTCATGGATCAATTCTTCAATCTTCAACGTTGAAATAGGATCAAGTGCCGAAGCGGGTTCATCTAACAAAAGCACTTCAGGTTTTACCGCAATGGTGCGCGCAATAACCAAACGTTGCTGCTGACCACCGGACATACCCAGCGCACTTTCATGTAAACGATCTTTCACTTCGTTCCATAATGCCGAGCTTTTTAATGCCCACTCAACCGCTTCATCAATTTCACGTTTTTTATTAATGCCCTGAATACGCAAGCCATAAGCCACGTTTTCATAGATGCTTTTTGGGAAAGGGTTTGGCTTTTGGAATACCATGCCCACGCGACGGCGTAGCTCGGCCACATCGACGCCCTTTTGATAGATGTTTTGATCATCCAATAAAATTTCACCTGTGATGCTGCAACCATCAACCAGATCGTTCATACGATTAAAGCAACGCAGCAAGGTGGATTTACCACAACCCGATGGCCCGATGAACGCCGTCACGCGTTTTTTCGGAATAATCATATCAATGCCGTGAAGCGCTTCTTTTTCGCCATAACTTAAACGTAGGTCGTTTACTTTTAACGCCGGGGTTTCTTTCGTTATATCCAGGTGCTTAGATTCACGACCCATGGCTGACATATCAATGCTATGGCCTTTTTTCTCAGTTGCTTCAGTCATAATTTAATTCACTATCTTTAAAATTCTGTTTTGTGTGTTTCACACGCTAATGTTTCTCTAATCTGAAACACACCGCTTTTGCGTTTCCATGCGCCCGCGGTGTTAGTACATCTTGTGCGTCACATTTCTAATGATTTATATTTTTCACGTAAATGGTTACGGATGTAAATCGCAGATAAATTCAACAAGGCGATCACGATCACTAATAACAATGCCGTTGCGTATACCAGTGGACGAGCCGCTTCAACGTTAGGGCTTTGGAAACCCACATCATAAATATGGAAACCAAGGTGCATGAATTTTTGATCCAGATGTAAAAACGGATAGTTGCCATTAAGCGGCAAGGTAGGTGCTAACTTCACCACACCAACCAGCATCAATGGCGCCACTTCACCCGCAGCACGGGCCACGGCCAATATCACACCGGTCATCATGGCTGGGCTTGCCATAGGCAAAATAACGCGAGTTAAGGTTTCCCATTTTGTTGCACCTAATGCAAGAGAACCTTCACGGATCATACGCGGGATACGCGCCAAACCTTCCTCTGTGGCAACGATCACAACAGGCAAGGTTAGCAGCGCCAATGTAATCGATGCCCATAATAAACCGGATGTACCAAACGTCGGCGATGGCAGGGCTTCAGGGTAGAAAAGTTCATCAATGGTGCCACCAAGAAAGTACACAAAAAAGCCTAGACCAAATACACCGTAAACAATCGATGGCACACCCGCTAAGTTATTCACCGCAATACGGATCACTTTAGTAATGGTGCCTTGTTTGGCATATTCACGCAGATAAACCGCTGCCACCACACCTAGAGGAGTCACCATAATGGCCATTAAAATAACCATTAATACGGTACCAAATATGGCTGGGAATACACCGCCTTCGGTGTTGGCTTCACGGGGGTCGTCACCTAAAAACTCTCCTACCTTCGAAAAGTAATGAGACACTTTTTCAAAGAAATTCATGTTATTAGGTTCAAATGCGCGCACCACTTCAGACATTTCAATGTGCACACTTTTTCCGCCCATTTCGATGGCTGTGAAGTGGTCTCGGGCAAGCGCGGCATATAGCTCGTTCAATTGGGCTTGATAGCCTTTGTATTCTTCGTCCAGCACTTGACGAGCTTGCTCTAGTTCCGCTTTTTGCTCTTCACCATAATTATTTTTTAGTTCGTATGAACGCTGTTTTAAACGTAAGCGCTCAATTTCATAGTTAATGGCGCCAATATCATGTTTTTGAATATCCATGATTTCATCATGAATTGTTAATGAACGCTCAATTAGCGTTTGGAAATACGCCCATGCTTGATCATGATCTTGCTGAGCATCTGCCACCAGGGTTTCACCTTCATATACTTTATCTAAAAAGCCATAAAAATTACCCCACTCACGACGCTCAACCGCCATGGCTTTTTCAGGGTAATTAATATCACTCAGGTGATGCTCTAATACCCAACGGAAATCGCCACCGTAAACATCACGGTTACCGACTTTAATTAAAATACGCTTAGCTTCTGATGCACCGTCTTCGGTGTTTAAGCCAATGGCCTTAAGTTGTGACTGCGGCACCATTTCGGTATCACTTATTTGCCCCATCACAATGGCAGCTGGGTTACCTGGCAAGGTATAACTGGCTTCCATAATTTTGCCGGGCCAAAAGTGCACAAGACCTTTCGCTGCAATAAACCCAATTAGACCCAGCACCATAATAATACTGATGGCCACGGCACCGGCGTTTAACCAAATGAATGGTGAGCCGGATTTAATCCATTCTTTAACTGAAACTCTCATGAATCGATCTCCTACAACTGACCGTATTTAGTGCGTAAACGCTGACGTATGGTTTCAGCTGCGGTATTGAATACAAAGGTAAACAAGAACAAAACAAAACCGGTTAGGAACAAAATACGATAGTGGGTACTGGCCACTTCCGATTCTGGAATTTCTACAGCGATATTCGCGGCCAAGGTACGCATACCCTCAAAAATATTCATATCGGTAATTGGTGTATTACCCGTTGCCATTAATACAATCATGGTCTCACCAACCGCGCGGCCTAAACCTATCATTAAGGCTGAAAAGATACCCGGGCTTGCCGTAGGCAAAACTACTTTTATCATGGTCTGCCAAGGGGTTGCACCCAGGGCAAGTGAGCCATAACTAAGTGATTTAGGCACACTGAAAATGGCGTCTTCTGCAATGGAGAAAATTGTCGGGATTACCGCAAAACCCATGGCAAGACCCACGATCAAGGCATTACGCTGACTAAACGTCACACCTAGATCATTGTTCAACCACGTAGTCATGGAGCCACCAAAAAATATGCTTTCCAACGCTGGGCTAAATTGAATGGCCACATACACGGCTAAAATGATGACGGGAATCAATAACAATGAATCCCAACCGTCCGGTACGGCATGGCGAATCTTGGCTGGCAGGTTCACCCATGTGTAACCAAACACCAACATGGCCACCGGCACCACAATCATCATGATAAATATGCCGAGCAAATTATTTTCAATGAACGGGGCCAATACTAAACCGGCCAAGAAACCCAAGATAACAGTGGGTAACGCTTCCATTAATTCAATAATCGGTTTTACTTTACGACGCAGTGCCGGTGCCATGAAATAAGCGGTATAAATCGCACCAGCGATAGCCAATGGCGCAGCCAACATCATTGCGTAGAATGCACCTTTTAATGTGCCAAATACCAAGGGTACTAATGAATACTTGGGTTCAAAGTCTGACGATGATGATGAACTCTGCCACGTATAAGTGGCGTCCTCATAACCTTCATACCAGACCTCATCCCACATGGATGACCAAGAAATTTCAGGGTGATCATTATCCACTCTAAAGTGATTAATTTTACCGTCAGCGGTTTCGATCAATAAATCTTTTGCACGCGGGCTGATGGTTAAGTTAATGATTTCACTATCGACTAATTTTTCATTGAATAATGTGCGATGAGCCGTGCTATGAAAAATTGCCACGTAACCATCGACACTCGATACAAAAAAGCCTTTACGACGCTGTTCCGTTGAAATGGATTTCACTTCACCATGCTGCATCTCAAAACTGCGAACCTGCTGTAAGCGCCATTTACCATCTTTACGGGCCATAAACCACTGACTAACCTGACCAGTACTGGTGCCAATTAATAATGAGTTCTCACCAAGCAGCATATCTAAACTGGTGATCACGCCTACATTATCGAGTGTTACGGTTTGCTCTAAATTTTCATTATTTAAATTAATCACATGCAATAAGCGTTGATCGGCCAGTACAAACATCCAGTTCATACCTTGATCTACTTCTACTTGGTTAATAACACCAGAAATCTTTGGTAAGTTCACCGCTTCTGATTCAAGCACGACCTCGTCAGATAAAAAGTCCACTTCTTTATTGAAGCGAGTAACATGTAATTGGCCTTGGGTATCAATGGCCGCCAGTATTAAGGCATCTTCACCATCACGCAGAGTAATATTGTTTACGCGTGTGGGTTGGTCAAAAATCTTTAATGGTTCTTCACCATATGGGAAGTCCACTTTAGGCGTAATTAAACGCTCATCATTTGGGTAAGTAATACGATAATTATGCTTGGCAATCAGTACGTCGCCATCTTTGTTAACAAACGCCATTTTACGTGACGCCTGAGTATTAATATCGTATGCGCTGATGTCACCTTGCAATGGCAAACGATAATTTTTAATCACATCGCCGTTTTCTACGGCAAAAAAAGTGAAGTCACCATTTTCTTGAATACGCAACGCCACTTCGGCCTGCTCTTCCATGGCTAATAATAAGGTTGGGGATTGTGCAGAGCTTTGTTCACCGGGAATATTGTAGCTACTGAGTTTTTCAACATCAGCCGGCACAAACATAGGGGCTACTTCGTACAGCAGATAAAAGAAAATTAATAGCACAGCACCAATAATGCTTAAGCCACCAACGGCAATACCGACTTTTGCAAGCTGGTCTTTAATCGCACGGCCTTTACGATGACGTCTCAAGGCGGGCGTATCAAAATTGATTTCAGGTGTTGAAGGCGTACTCATAATTCGCTTTATCACTTTGTTAGCTAAAACGGGTGGCCATTGTAGCGGCTCATCCGAATGTTATATACATAACGGGTTTATCAAACACGCTAACGGGGGATATATCCCCCGCGCGTTTTTACTGCATGATCACTAGCTAGTTAGATTACAAACCCAAGCTCTTAAGGGTTTTCTTAACCACTTTTGCTGGTAATGCGATATAGCCATCTTTCGCTACAATCGCTTGACCTTGCTGTGACAAAATCATTTTTAGGAATTCACGCTCAATTGGCGCCAATTCTTTGTTTGGCTTTTTATTAACGTAAACATACAAGAAACGTGAAAGCGGGTAGCTACCATTTACTGCATTTTCAGGTGTTGCTGAAATGTAATCGCCACCTTTTTTAGATAAAGGCACCGCACGAACACTTGAGGTTTGGTAACCCATGCCTGAGTAACCTACACCGTTTACAGATGAAGAAACGGCTTGTACAACAGACGCTGAACCTGGCTGCTCTTTAACTGTGTTTTTAAAGTCACCTTTACACAGTGCTACTTTCTTGAAGTAACCATACGTACCAGATACTGAGTTACGACCATACAGCTCAACTTTTTTACCGCTCCAAGCGCCGTCTAGGCCAACATCACCCCATGTATCCATAGACTGGGCAATGCCACATTTACGAGTACGAGAGAAGATGGCATCCACTTCTTTCATTTTTAGGCCTTTGATCGGGTTATCTTTGTTTACAAACACCGCTAGGGCATCGATAGCAACCGGAACCGCTGTTGGCTTGTAACCGAATCGATTTTCGAAAGACTCGATTTCTTTGTCTTTCATTTTACGGCTCATTGGGCCAAGATTTGAGGTGCCTTCCGTTAGCGCTGGTGGCGCAGTAGAAGAACCAGCCGCTTGAATTTGAATATTCACATTTGGGTATTCGCGTTTAAAGCTTTCAGCCCAAAGCGTCATCATGTTTGCTAGGGTATCGGAGCCTACGCTCGATACATTGCCAGATACACCGCTCGACTTGGTATACGCTGGGATGTCAGCATCCACAGATGCTATCGCTGGCAAGCTAATGGCGCTGACCGCTAAGGTCATTGATGCTAGTAGTTTTGTTAGTTTCATTGCTCTCTCCTTTTGGAGTTATTCGCTTTATGTACGATAGCTAATATATTTCACATATGTGACAGTAATGTTACAGACTGTCATACAACTCCCAACCTTTACGATTGGCGCTTTCCTTCCAAAAACCATTGAAACCTGCATGAATACAGCCCCTTACCCAGGATTAGCGCTCACACCCTGATAAAACATGGTTATAATGCCGAGCAAATTTCTATCAATTAGCTGCCTTTATGACATCTATCCCGCTTTATATAGAAGCCTTCATTTCACGCATGGGCCTGGCCACTCGCTATTTAGGTTTGTTTCTCGTGGTCAATACCGCCTTAGTGGTGGCTCTTCGCTATTTATTTAACTGGTCGCCCATTGCCCTGCAAGAAACCATGACCTACTTCCATGCCAGTTTATTTATGCTTGGCGCTGCCTATACCTTGCAACAAGACGCCCATGTTCGCGTGGATGTGTTTTACCAACACATGAGCCAGCGCAAACAACACTGGGTTAACCTAATGGGCACCCTGTTTTTATTACTGCCCACCTGCGGGTTTATCTTTGTAATTAGCCTGCCCTATGTCAGCAGCAGCTTTATGATGGGCGAGCGCAGCGTTGAAGGTAATGGTTTGCCATTTTTGTATGTGCTTAAAAGCTTATTGCTGATCATGCCGGTATTACTTAGCTTACAAGGCATTGCCAACTTAATTCGCCATGCCAGCGCATTAACGCAACTGGCCAACACCACGGAGGGCAAATAAATGGAATTCATGCCGTTTATTATGTTTATTGTGGTTTGCGCAGTACTAATGCTGGGTTATCCCGTGGCCTTTACATTATCCGGTGTAGCATTGATGTTTGCGCTGCTTGGCACACTTACCGGCCAGTTTGACGGCGCCTTCTTAGAAGCCCTGCCCAACCGTCTATTTGGCATCATGAGTAACCAGTTGTTAATTGCAGTGCCTTTATTTGTGTTCATGGGCATCATGCTTGAAAAGAGCAAAATTGCTGAGAACCTACTTAAAACCATGGGCGGTTTGTTTGGCTCCATGCGCGGCGGTTTAGCCATCTCCGTCATTCTGGTGGGTATGTTACTGGCCGCTAGCACCGGCATTATAGGTGCCACCGTGGTCACCATGGGGGTGATTACCTTGCCCACCATGTTAAAAAACAATTACAGCCCGGCTTTAGCCACAGGCACCATTTGCGCCACGGGAACCTTGGGGCAAATCATCCCGCCATCCATGGCGCTGATTCTGCTTGCAGACGTGCTTTCCAGCGCGTACCAACAAGCCCAATTAAAAATGGGAATTTTCAGCCCAGAGACCATCTCTGTGGCGGACTTATTCATGGGTGCGTTAATCCCAGGCCTGATCTTAGTGTTTGCTTATATTGTTTATGTACTGGTTTTGGCTTGGCTAAAACCGGAAGTGGCCCCTGCCATGGTGAAAACGGATGAGTCAGCAAGCTGGTCACAAGCCATTAAACAAATGGCACCGCCGCTATTATTAATTATTGCTGTACTGGGCAGCATTTTAAGTGGTATCGCCACGCCCACAGAGGCCGCTGGCGTAGGTGCAGTGGGCGCCACCTTACTTGCATTTATGAACAAAAGCCTGAGCATGAAGCAGTTAAAAGAAACCATGGATGGCACCTTAAACGTAAGCGCCATGGTGTTTATGATCTTCTTTGGAGCCGCGGTATTTTCC
>NYTP01000056.1 GCA_002683575.1 Bermanella sp. | reverse complement strand
CGAAAAAGGTGACAGTTTACCCAAGTCCGGCAAGCTGCACTTGTTAGCTGAATATCCACTCGAAGCCTGTCCAAATTGCATAACCAATGCCTATTATTACCCATGAAAATATTGCCCAATTTACCAAGAAATATAAATTATGAGCGAAATCTCCGCCTTTAATTGGAGCAGAAGCCTCAAAGTGCTTTGCAATTATTTCTAGTTCTTCGAGATCTGGCTTATGTGCAGAAATAGTATACTCATCAGAGTCACCCCACATTTCATAGGCCTCAAACTCGATATCTCGAAAGGTAAAAGTACAGAAAACATCGCTATCGGACCAACGAGGGTAATGCGTGATTTCTGTACCTTCTAGTTGCTCAATTATCTGAGCAGTACCAGAACGAGAAACTTTTCTATTTTTAAAGGAGAAACAGTAGCATTCTCCATTATCGTTACTTCCGCGGTCTATTTTCATGTTTTACAGCTAACATTTTAATCATAAGACCTTGCAAGCTTCCCTACCTTGCAAGGTAGGGTAACCTTACAAGGTTAAGCTCGTCTGATTATGCCGTATCCAATCTATAAATAACAACCGACTCAGCCCTTTGCCACAAAGGCATATAGCGCAGGTCTTCTGCTTACAGCTTTTATCCTAAACCCTTCAGGCACAAAAAAGCCGATGCGTATCATCAGCATCGGCTTTCATTTTATTAAGTTTTAAAGCTTAAAAACCCAATACATCCTGCATGTCATATACGCCATTGTCTTGGGCTTTTAACCAAGCGGCGGCGCGTACAGCGCCTTTGGCAAAGGTCATGCGGCTTTGTGCTTTGTGAGTAATCTCAACTCGCTCACCTTCGGTAGCGAACATGACAGTGTGGTCGCCCACGACGTCGCCACCACGAATGGTTTGAAAGCCAATCTCTTTGTGCGGGCGCGCGCCGGTTTGGCCTTCACGGCCGTAGTTGGCCACTTCGTTTAAGTCCCAGCCCATGGTTTCGGCAACCACTTCGCCTAAACGCAGTGCCGTGCCGGATGGTGCATCTACTTTGTGTTTGTGGTGCATTTCTATGACTTCAATGTCACTTTCATCGCCCATGACTTTAGCCGCCATGCGTAATAAGTTAAGACATAACGTCACACCCACAGAATAATTTGGCGCAAATACGATTTTCATTTCTTGGCCGGCGGCTTGTAGCGTGGCTTTTTGTGCATCCGTCAAGCCCGTGGTACCGATGACGATACCCTTGCCATGAGCTTTGCAAAATTCGATGTTGCTCATGGTGGCCTCTGGTGAGGTGAAATCCACCAGCACGTCAAAGTCGTTCACGGCTTCGTCTAGGCTGCCAACCAATGACACGCCTAGCTTTTTACCAAGGCCTGCCATTTCGCCCGCATCGGCACCTTTTAAGCTGTCATCTGGCAATACAATGCCGGCGCCCAGTTGAGCGCCTTCGGCAAGCTCTGTCGCTTCAATTAAAATGCGGCCCATACGGCCAGCTGCACCAATAATGGCAATACGTGTAGTCATGAGGTTGACCTTAAAACGGTGTGTCGATATTGGTTGGGGATTGTACATGAAATTAATTAAAGTCGCCTTAATCCACCAAGCCCCTCTTGTACATGTGCCCACAAACACAAAACCCCGGTTTCACTGGGTGAAACCGGGGTTTTGTTTGACCCTAAGACGCCTTATTTAAGGGAGTCTTGCATGATTTGTAGCTTTTCACTGCGAAGGTCAAGTTTGTTGGTTTTATAATACGCAGCTGGCAGTTTAATAAGCTCTTGAGCCAAGCTCATGGCGCTGGTTAACAGCTGATCTTTTTCAACGATCTGATCCAAAAAGCCTGCTTCAACCGCTTGGGCTGGTGTGAATTTTTTAGATTGAATCACGGCAATGGTTTGGTAAGCACTGCTGATACGATCTTTAATTAGGCTCATTAATACCGGTGTAAAAGGCATGCCGATAGCGGTTTCTGGTAGGTTAACCGTATACTCAGCATCCGCACCAATACGGTTATCAGATGCCATAAGGATGAACGCACCCATGCCAATTGCGTGGCCTTCACAGGCTGAAATCACAGGCATTGGAAAACCGTACATGCGGGTTACTAGCGCCATGCCTTTATCAAGTAAGTCAGCCGCTTGTTGGCCACCCTTGGCTAGGGCTTTTAAGTCAAAGCCTGCTGAGAACATGCCGTCACGGCCAACAATCACAACCGCTTTGGCTTCTTGCTCGGCTTTATCCAAAGACGCGTTCATGGCATCAATAAACTCATGATTTAAGGCATTTGCCTTGCCATCATCAATGCAAATTTGTGCAATGCTGTCTGTTAATTGGTAATCCATGTGGCCTCTCTTATATAAACTAGTCAAATCGATAAGGGTCTCTGTTTTCAGTTTACGCAGACTGAAATACGTTTCATTTCAGCTAATATGAGACCGAGGCGTAAGCTTAACCATTATGAGGGGATTGGTGTATCTCTTTTTAGAACAATTTGGATACTTGGAGCGACAACACTCAGGTGTCACCAATAGCAGTTAGGTCGCCGAAAAGACGGTAAATGCGTCTGCAAGATATAAAAAACCCTAATGCTTTCGCATTAGGGTTTTATATAGCGGATGAGCCAGCCCTAACTAAGGTTTACTCAAAGAAGGTTTTTACGTTATCAAACCAGGTCTTCTTTTTAGGCGAGTGTTTGTCACCACCTTTTAAAGAAGCTTGGAATTCTTTCAAAATCTTCTTCTGATGTTCCGTCAGTTTCACTGGGGTCTCAACCATGACTCGGCATAACAAGTCACCGGTTGCACCACCGCGAACAGGCACGACACCTTTACCACGTAAGCGGAACAATTTACCGCTTTGGGTTTCTGCTGGAATCTTAAGATTCACACGGCCATCAAGGGTTGGCACTTCAATCTCACCACCCAGCGCAGCATCGGCAATGCTAATTGGCACATCGCAATATAAATTACGACCATCACGTTCAAAGATAGAATGTGCTTTGATATGCGTTTCGACATATAAATCACCGGCCGGTCCACCCATAGGACCCGCTTCGCCTTCACCGCTTAAACGAATGCGATCGCCATTATCCACACCAGGCGGTACTTTCACATTAAGGGTTTTGGTTTCTTCTTTAACGCCTTGACCATGACAAGAACCACATGGGTCTTTAATAATGGTGCCTTGGCCACGACAAGTCGGACAAGCCTGCTGCACAGAGAAGAAACCCTGTTGCATACGTACTTGGCCTTGGCCGTGACAGGTATTACATGTAATCGGGGTGGAGCCATCTTTGGCACCGGAGCCGTCACAGGTATTACAGTTCACTAAGGTTGGCACACGAATTTTAACTTCAGCACCTTTAACCGCTTGCTCAAGTGTTAGCTCTAAATTGTATTTTAGATCGCTACCACGTTGAGGACCACCACGGCCACCGCGACCGCCGCCACCACCAAAGATGTCGCCGAACACGTCACCAAAGATGTCGCTAAAGTTGCCACTACCACCACCAAAACCACCTTGGCCAGCGGAGCCATCAACACCGGCATGACCGTATTGATCATAAGCACCGCGTTTTTGTTCGTCGCTTAGTATTTCGTAAGCTTCGGTGGCTTCTTTAAATTTTGCATCGGCGTCTTTATCGTCCGGGTTTCTATCCGGGTGATACTTCATGGCCAACTTTCGGTACGCACGCTTAACTTCTTTTGCGTCTGCGCCTTTATCGACACCGAGTATTTCGTAAAAATCACGTTTTGACATAGTTATTCCGTTAGATGTGAGACGCAAGAACGGGAGGCGCAAATTCCTTCACGACTCCCGTCCTCCCATCTAGCGTTTATTACTTGTTGTCTTTTACTTCTTCGAATTCAGCATCAACAACGTCGTCGTCTTTGCCTGCTTCTTGCTCTGCAGCACCGGCTTCACCTGCTTGCTGAGCAGCGGCTTGTTCGGCATACATTTTTTGAGCTAAACCAGAAGACGCTTCAGTCAACTTAGTCGTCGCCGCTTCGATGGCGTCTTTGTCGTCACCTTTAAGCGCTTCTTCAACTTCAGCAAGTGCCGCTTCGATTGCGGTTTTCTCTTCTTCTGTTGCTTTATCGCCCGCTTCTTCAAGCGTTTTCTTAGTTGCGTGAACCATGCCATCGGCCGTGTTACGAACTTGAATCATTTCTTCGAACTTTTTATCCGCTTCAGCGTTGGCTTCAGCATCTTTAACCATTTGTTCGATCTCTTCATCGCTTAGACCAGAAGAGGCTTTGATTACGATGGACTGCTCTTTACCTGTCGCTTTATCTTTCGCGTTTACATTCAAGATACCGTTGGCATCGATGTCGAACGTTACTTCAATTTGCGGCATACCACGTGGGGCTGGTGGGATGTCAGATAAATCGAAACGACCCAGTGATTTGTTTTGAGACGCTTGCTTACGCTCACCCTGAACCACGTGAATGGTTACAGCGGATTGGTTGTCGTCTGCCGTCGAGAACACTTGAGATTTCTTAGTCGGAATCGTAGTGTTTTTCTCAATCAATGCAGTGGCAACGCCACCCATGGTTTCGATACCCAGTGTTAAAGGTGATACGTCTAAAAGAAGTACGTCTTTCACATCACCAGACAGTACCGCACCTTGAAGTGCTGCACCCATGGCAACGGCTTCGTCTGGGTTCACGTCTTTACGTGGCTCTTTACCGAAGAAATCAGACACAGATTTTTGTACCAGTGGCATACGAGTTTGACCACCAACCAAAATCACTTCGTCGATTTCAGAAGCACTTAGGCCAGAATCTTTAAGCGCAAGTTCACAAGGCTTAAGTGAGTTCTTAACTAGGTCTTCAACCAAAGACTCAAGCTTAGAGCGAGTCACTTTTACATTTAAGTGCTTAGGACCCGTAGCATCTGCTGTGATGTAAGGAAGGTTTACATCGGTTTGAGACGCTGATGACAATTCTACTTTTGCTTTTTCAGCGGCTTCTTTTAGACGCTGCATGGCAAGTGGGTCACCGGTTAGATCCATGCTGGATTCTTTTTTGAATTCAGCCGCTAAGAATTCGATTAAACGCATATCGAAATCTTCACCACCAAGGAAGGTGTCACCGTTTGTGGCCAATACTTCAAATTGTTTTTCGCCATCAACGTCAGCCACTTCAATGATAGAGATATCGAATGTACCACCACCAAGGTCGTATACCGCAATAGTGCGATCGCCACCGGTTTTGTCCATGCCGTAAGCAAGAGCCGCGGCTGTTGGTTCGTTGATGATACGTTTAACATCTAGACCGGCGATTTTACCCGCATCTTTTGTTGCTTGACGCTGAGCATCGTTAAAGTAAGCAGGAACTGTAATTACCGCTTCTGTTACAGATTCGCCAAGAAAATCTTCGGCGGTCTTTTTCATTTTCTTTAGAATTTCAGCAGAGATTTGTGGTGGCGCGTATTTTTCGCCTTTCACTTCTACCCATGCATCGCCATTGTCCGCTTTAGTGATCGCGTACGGCACCATTTTAATGTCTTTTTGTACAACATCGTCTTCAAAGCGACGACCGATAAGACGCTTAATCGCGAACAATGTGTTGGTAGGGTTAGTTACCGCCTGACGTTTTGCAGGCTGACCTACTAGGATTTCACCGTCTTCAGCATAAGCGATGATAGATGGGGTTGTGCGATCACCCTCAGCATTTTCGATTACGCGAGTTTTGTCGCCATCTAATACAGACACACAAGAGTTTGTTGTGCCTAAATCGATACCAATGATCTTACCCATAATATTTCTCCAATCTCATTTCGTTAGAGCGCAGGCTCTATTCTTTGCTCAGTGAGCGTTAATCGTTTGCATACCCCTAATGTGGGTATGGCTATTTTTATTTCAAGGCTAAATTTGCAAAAAATTACGCTTTTTCATTCACGCTTGGGGCAGCTTTAGATACCACGACCATGGCCGGGCGTAATAGACGACCGTGATTGGTGTAACCTTTTTGAACCACGTTTAATACGGTATTGGGTTCGGCATCCGGCGCTTCAACCATGGATATGGCTTGATGCAGTTCTGGGTCGAACGGATGACCTTCTGGGTTAATTTGTTCAACTTTGAACTTACCTAGGGTATCGATGAAGCTTTTATGGGTCATCTCAATGCCTTCTAAGAAAGGCTTAACCACTTCGTCGTCTGGGCTCATGGCCATGGCACGATCTAGGTTATCCACTACGTTAAGTAGTTCACGTGCGAATTTCTCAGTACTGAACTTATGCGCTTTTTCCACATCCGCTTCTGCACGGCGACGCACGTTCTGTACTTCAGCCTGGGCACGAAGGGCATCCTCTTTAAGCTTGGCAACCTCAGCTTGCAGCTCAGCAACCTGGTTATCTTCGGCCTGCTCTGGGGCCTCATCCGCTGCATCCACTTGTTCTTGGGTTAGCTGTTCTTCGTTTTCCATCTCGGGAGTGATGTTTTCTTGATCTGACATTCGTCTCTCCAGCACACTGTTCTATAAAAATTATGTTTGCCCTATATGGGGATGGAAAAAACAGTTTCAAGAACTTTACAAACACAAATTTTACTGTATAAATAAACACATGTATGAACATACAGGACTATTTGCATCATGCTGGCACATATATCAATTAAGGACTTCACTATTGTCGAAAGCCTTGAGCTGGATCTCAGCTCAGGCTTTAGCGCCGTTACCGGTGAAACGGGCGCGGGTAAATCCATCATGCTTGACGCACTGACCCTAGCCACTGGCGGCAAAGCAGAGAGCACTCATGTGCGCCCGGGTGCCAACAAAGCGGAAATATACGCCTGCTTTGAACTCAAGAATAAACCCAAGCTTCAAGCTTGGCTTGATGAAAACGACATGTCCGATGATCAAGACCAGCTCATACTATCGCGAATCATTACCAGTGAAGGGCGCAGCCGAGGCTATATCAACGGCCGCCCTGCCCCACTGCAACAGTTAAAAGAATTGGGCCAGCAATTACTGGATATTCATGGCCAGCATGCTCATCAAATGCTGCTGCACAAAGATGCTCCTCGTCATCTCTTAGATAACTACGGTCATTACAACGCTTTACTGGACGATGTGAAAACCAGTTTCACCCACTGGCAAGACCTAAAAACACGGGTAGACCGCCTGCAAAACCAAACCGATGAGTCATTGGCACGCATTCAACTTTTAGAATACCAGGTTCAAGAGTTGGACCTTGTAGACCTGCAGCCTGATGAAGTGGAAGCATTAGAGCTTGAGCAAAAACGCCTAGCGAATGCTGAAACCCATTTATTAAGCGCCCAGCAGGCACTTCACCTTTGCCAAAATGATGAAGACCAAGGGGATGCTTACCAAGCGATTCAACGTGCCCTGCAAAAACTTGACCCTTTAATTGATAGCAGCCCGGCATTAGCAAGTGCACATGATTTATTGAATCAAGCATACGTGGTCATGGCCGAAGCCACCCATGAGTTAAATAGCTACATAGATAACTTCGAGATCAACCCTCAACGCCTTCAAGACGTTGAAGAGCGCTTAAATGCCATTTATGAACTGGCGCGTAAACACAAGGTGCGCCCAGAAGAACTGATGGACTTGCACATTAAACTGGCTGAAGAATTAGGCCAGCTGAAAGGTCAGGACCAGTCACTGGATGAACTGATCATCGCCCTTGAAACCGCCGAGCAAACCTTTGCAGGTCACAGCCAAGCCCTGAGCAGTGCCCGTAATAAAACCGGTGAAAAACTCAGAACCGCTTTACTTAAGCAGCTTAAACAATTGGCGCTGGATAAAGCCCAGATTCAATTTGAAGTTGATAGCCAGCCTATTCATAAGGCCACTAAACACGGTGTGGATAACATTCAGTTACTTGTTAGCTTCAACCCGGGCCAAGCATTACAGCCATTGCAGAAGGTAGCATCCGGCGGTGAGTTGTCACGAATTAGCCTGGCGTTACAAATTTTGATTCAGCAAGGACCCGATACTTTAATCTTTGACGAGATTGACGTCGGCGTCGGCGGTGCAACCGCAGAACGCATGGGCCGCTTATTAAAAGACCTTGGCTCGAATAAACAAATTATAAGTGTGACCCACCAACCTCAGGTGGCAGCCCTTGCCCATCAGCATTTGCTGGTCAATAAGCTCAGTGGCAAGCAACAGACGCGCACTCAAATACGCAAGCTAGATAAAGATCAAAGACAGCAAGAATTGGCGCGCATGATGGGAGGCCTTGAAATCAGCGACCTAACATTAGCCCATGCCAAAGATATGCTCATGGCGGCCCAAGCCTAGCCGCCGCAACCGACTCTGTGTGGACGGAGAACCCAAGGACGGGAACCGGCAACCCCAGCTGCCAGCTCTGCTCATACCCCAAGGAAGGGGTAAGGCAGGCATTAGCTGGAATAACAGACATAAAAAAAGCCAGCTAAGCTGGCTTTTTTTATGTCTGGTGAAAACTACTTTTCACCTTTTGGTTTTACGTATAACACAAGATTATGCTCAACCAATTCATAACCATATTCTTCAGCGATTTGATGCTGAAGCTTTTCAATTTCTTCATTAACAAACTCAATGACCTGGCCCGTTTTGACACATACCATGTGGTCATGGTGATCGCCACGATCAAGTTCAAATACACTGTGGCCGCCATCAAAGTTATGACGTTCAACCAAACCGGCGCTTTCGAACTGAGTAAGTACACGGTAAACCGTGGCTAGACCCACTTCTTCATCGGCATCCATCAATGCCTTGTACACATCTTCCGCACTCATGTGCGGTTCGGACGCTGCTTCAAGTATTTGCAGTATTTTTACTCGAGGCAGGGTCACTTTAAGACCTGCTTTGCGTAATTCTAAGTTTTCATCTGCCATGGGGTATGCTCTTTGGTCGTTGCGAGCAACGCAACTTCAGGTATTATGCAATCAAATTTTAATTGACGGTTATTCTACATGTTTCGATTTATTATCACAGCCACAGTTTTAATATTCTTAAGTGCTTGCTCAATGCAGGTATATAAACTCAATGTTCAGCAAGGCAATATTGTCACCCAAGACATGCTAGACAAGCTAAAACCAGGTATGAATAAGGGCCAAGTGGCCTATATTATGGGCAACCCAGTGCTAAAAGATACATTCAGCACCCAGTTCTGGGATTACACCTATCGCACAGAACGCCGCGAAGACGAAGTGAAAAGCTACCACATTCGAGTGCACTTCGATCAGGCACAAAAGTACAGTCACTTTGAAGGGGAACTGCCTGATTCAACCGCCCCTGAACTACAGAAAGACGAAGACAAGCCTGTTACTGTATTTGGTGACTAATAAACCCAAACAAGAACAGCAGACAATAAAAAAGGCCCAATGGGCCTTTTTTATTTTTCGAACACATAAAATTTATGCTTTTTTCGCCGCTTTAGCCGCTCGGTTGGCACGAGCCACTTTCGGGTCGATGATCAAAGGGCGATAAATTTCAACACGGTCTGCAGACTTAAGCTGCTCCTCGCTTGGATTACGCACCGCTTTACCAAAAATACCCATCTTCGCTTCCGCTAAATTGATTTCAGGAAATACGTCACAAATACCTGATTGCTCAGCCGCTTGTAAAACCGTACACCCTTCTTCCACATTGAGAGCTATGATTTGTTGTTTTTGAGGCGTTGCGTATGCAACCTCAACCTGTATTTGCGCCATGTTAGGCTCCATAAACTGCATCAGCTCGCTGTACAAATGCATCCACCATGGTGTTCGCAGCTTGCTTGAAAATTGGGCTCAAGGTTAGAGATAGTATTTTACCTGCCACCTCAAAGTCCAATTCTAAGATCACCTTGCAGGCCTCTTCGTTAAGAGGCTGAAATGTAAACTTACCATTAAGTTTTGAGAATGGCCCATCCACTAATTCAAGCGTCATCCACTCAGGGGACTGCTTAACATTGCGAGTGGTAAAGGTTTGCTCGATACCACCTTTTTTAATGGTCATACCCGCAATTAACTCAGAATCGTTTTCAGATACCAGGTGCGCACCAACGCACCAAGGTAAAAATTGAGGGTACGATTGCACATCACACACTAATGCGAACATGCGCTCGGCGCTGTGCATAACCAGCGCTGAGCGTTCAATGTGAGCCATAAACTACCTTAACCTAGATCAAACCATTTATTAGTACGATAGCAACGGCTACCGGAGCAACAAATTTAACAAGGAAACGCCACACTTTGAACATAACGGGGTTGCTCATATTCAACTCGTCTTGGACGTCCTGTTTATTCATGACCCAGCCAACAAATATAGCAATTAGCAATCCGCCCAGCGGCAGCATGATATTTGCAGTTAGGAAATCTAGGTTATCAAAAATGGTACGTCCGAATATTTTAAATTCAGCCCATAAGTTGAAAGACAACAAGGTACCCACGCCCAACAACCAAATAACGATACCAATCCAGGTCGCGGCTGCTACTCGACTCATACCCTTGCTTTCAACTGCCCAAGCCACAACTGGCTCACCAAGTGAGATAGCTGAACTTAATGCTGCAAAAGCAACCAAGATAAAGAACATGGTACCAAACAAAGTACCAGCTGGCATTTGTGAAAACGCAAGAGGTAGGGTTTGGAATAACAAACCTGGGCCTGCGCCCGCTTCTAGGCCATTACTGAATACGATCGGGAAGATAACCAGACCGGCTACCAAGGCAATTAATGTATCAAGGAACGCAACCGTTAAAACAGTTTTACCAATGGATGTTTTTTTCGGCATATAAGCGCCATACGCCATGATCGCACCCATACCCAAGCTTAAGGTAAAGAAGGCATGACCCAGTGCAACCACAATACTTTCTGAAGTGATTTTAGAAAAATCAAAGCTGAATAAGAACTCAAAACCCGCACCAAACCCTTCAGTGCTCATGGAGTAACCAAGCAATATCAGTAGAATCAAGAACAATAACGGCATAAGGATACTGATAGAACGCTCTAACCCTTTATTTACACCGCGGGCCACAATACCGATGGTCAACACCATGAATACCGTATGCCAACCAAGTAGCGCTTCTGGGTTACCCAGTAAATCCCCAAAAATAGTCCCTACACTTTCAGCGGTCGCACCATCAAATGCACCACCGGCCATGCGGAAAATATACGCTAAAGACCAACCGGCAATAACCGAATAAAAGGATAAGATCAGAAATCCTGATATGGCTCCCATCCAACCAATGCCACCCCAAAACTTGGCGGTACCTTGATCTTTCACCAAGGCATGCATGGTGTTAATAGGGCTTTGACGACCTAAACGACCCAAGGTTACTTCGGCCACCATGACAGGAATACCAATGACACAAATACACGCCAAATAAACCAGTACGAATGCACCGCCACCATTTTCACCTGTGATGTAAGGGAATTTCCAAAGGTTACCCAAGCCAACGGCCGAACCTGTAGCGGCTAAAATAAATAGCCAGCGGCTACGCCATAAACCATGAATGCTTTTTTGCTCAGCCATGTGTCTTCCTGTTTATATAATGTTGCTGTTATTGTGTGTAATTTTTAGTGCTATCTCAAGGGAATCTGGCCGCTTGGCTTTAAATGGCTCATTTCACCATAAAAAAACCCGCCCCCACCCTCATTTATCGCGTATCTTTTTGGCGAATTCGCCCCTATAATCGCTGCCATGGCTAAGAGTAAGAAAAAACCAAAAAACAGCGGTTCAAGCATTTGCGAAAATAGACGTGCTCGTCACGACTACATGCTTGATGATAAAACCGAATGCGGCATTGCATTATTAGGCTGGGAAGTGAAAAGCATCCGTGCGGGCAAAGCCCAGCTTGTGGATGCTTTTGTGGTGATACACCAGGGTGAAGCTTGGCTTCACGGTGCGAACATCACGCCACTTAATACCGCCAGTACACATGTTATTTGCGACCCAAGACGAACTCGAAAACTCTTACTTAAACGCAAAGAGATCGACAAGTTTGAAATGGCTGCAAATGCCAAAGGCTACACCCTGGTTGCCATGGAAATGTACTGGAAAGGCCCTTATGTAAAATGCAAAATTGCACTAGGTAAAGGTAAGCAGGCTCACGATAAACGTGAATCAGACAAACAAAAAGATTGGAATAAACAAAAAGAACGCATAATGAAACACAACGTGCGTTAATTCCGACCTCTTGAATGTTCTTACCTAACCGGTTTTATCATTTAAAAAAAAGCCCAAACATCAAATGATGTTTGGGCTTTTTCGTTATTAGAAGTAGTAACCAAACTGAATGTTTAGGAAACGATTCCATTTATCTTCGCCATCGCCAGCAGCAAGGGCATTTTCATAATCACCACCGCCAACAAACAATGCGTTCTTACCTGACGTCAAATCAACGAAAGTATAAAGATCACCCGTTACGAACATGGCGCCCACAGTGTGGATTTGAGAATCTTTAAAGCTAGACTCATCTTTATCGATTAGGTTGTAGTCTGAGTAAACGCGCACTAACTCAAGAATGCCACCTTTAAACGGAAGGTCATAATGGAAGTTAGCCACATACATATTGGCCTTAGACGCAACTTGATACGTTGCATTAAAGGCACCCATTTGAATGGAGTCTTCGCTCACACCATCTGGGTTCTCAGGGTTATATTCATAACGACCCGCTTGCAACTGAACACCTAACGCATCGTACTTGCCGTTTAGGAAAACAGCCGCAGCCCAAGCATCGCCCATTTGTTTCGTTTCAGAGTTATACAAACCTGTGAACTGAGTAGAGGCACCAAATTCGCTGCCGCCTACTTTATAAGCGGCATGCAGGTTTAGCTGATGGGCTTCTTCGTTGGCTTGGCCAGCAGAGCTTACTAGGTCAGCAGAAAAACGCTCTGCATTCGTTGGGCTCTTATCACCATTAGAGAAATAGGCAACTTGTAGATTCAATGCATCACGTTGAGTGATGTATTTAATACCGGCATCGTAATCATCGTTGAAGCCCATAAATAAAGCATTGTCGCCCCAGTCATTGTTTGACTCGTATGGCTGAATACCAAATGGCACCTTAGTCAGGCCGACTTGAATCTCAGACTGATCATCAATATCCGTCGCAAAATAAATGTGATGAACCATTGATAGGCCATCGTACCAGCGGTATTGAGACGATAGACGCACGCCGTTTTTCTCAGTCTCTGCACCTAGGTTAATCTGATTGAAACGGAAATCACCGCCACGGTCTTCTTGACGTTCATTCCAATCTTGTACGGTGTAGTTCAAACGGTAGCTACCGGTAATTTGAACTTTTTCTAATGCTTCTACTCTATCTTCAAGTTCGCTTGCTGCGTAAACAGCAGGTGTTACTGCGGTAGCGATGACTAAAGGTAATGCACGCCCTAAAGTACGACTAAATTGCATAATCTCACCAAAATTAATGTGTGAATCGACATTACTTGACCAGCCAGTCAAATAAAATTGCCGCATTCTATAGAAGCACACACTGTAAATCAGTATTTTTTTTGTAAATAAATCAACAGGATAGCCATTTAAGCAAAAGAAAATTAAAAAAATAATTTTTATAACTAAAATGCCCCCTATTCTCGCTTTTTATCCATCAACACCCAAATAAACCCACATAAACTCAATGGGCTTAACCGCCCATCTCTTAAGCAAAAAACCAACTAGATTCAATCTCTTACCTTGTATTCACCCTTTATGAGGCATACAATTCCTGTCAACCAAGAAGCTTTTGGGGACGATTTTGGATTCGACGCCGATGATGAAGCTTTAGGTGCATGTGGTGAGGGTATAACGATCACCTAAATCCCCGTTGTACATTTTAATAGTCGCAAACGACGAAAACTACGCACTAGCGGCTTAATTGCCGCTAATCTCCGCGTCTGGATGCTTATAAACAGACAACGAGAGCATCGCAGAATAAGCTCGCACGGGAGGCTCGCCTAAGGCCAAACTGCTAAATAGTATTAGGCTCACCCTAAGCACCCTGTCTTTCGGGCGGTGATGGGCTAAACTAATAGAAAGAATAAACATGTAGAACCGAGAGGGGAGTGTTGGCGGACGCGGGTTCGAACCCCGCCGTCTCCACCAAATTTTTGCTAACGCGTTAGCATAGTTTGATACAGAGTTAGATTGTTTAACTCACATCCAAGATCAGGCTTTCAACACATCGAAAGCCATCAAAAAAGCCCAGACTTGAAAAAGCTCTGGGCTTTTTTGTATCTAAAGTTTGAGCGTGTTGGCCCTAATACAGATTCCGGGTTCGCCCGCCGTCTCCACCAAATTCGCTAAAGTAATTTAGCAAGTTTGATACAGAGTTAGATTGTTTAACTCACATCCAAGATCAGGCTTTCAATTAATCGAAAGCCATCAAAATAGCCCAGATCTATTTTTAGATACTGGGCTTTTTTGTGACGACAAGTAATCAATCTTTTTCAAAAACTTATGCACTATCAAGCTCTTGCTTTAACCAAGTAAGCGCATCTTGCTCACTTTTGAAGTACTCAATATTTTGCTGGGATCTTGAGGGAGATAACTTGTTAATTATATCCCTATGGGTAGACGACTCAATGACCATGGCTTTAGCCACTAACTGCTGAGTGTTTAACCACTGGTTGTATTCCTCTAATTCCGCATAGGCTTCTGGTGTGCCACCATCTAATTTCAAGTCGTTAATTAAAACACCAAACGCCCGGCCGTTTAAAGAACCAACAAACTGCCTTACGGCATCCGTAAACTTTTTAACGCCTAGTTCATTAAACATACCTGATAATCGCACAATGATAATTTCATTTTGTACAATGACCTCACTGCCACCATGTATGTATTCATTTTCACTCATAAATATATCCTATGTGCGTTAGGGATATAATAAAACCAAATTTGATAAAAATTTGCCTACTTAACGCTACTATTAAGAGAAAATTATAGTCTCGTTCTGAGTTAGTCCCAACTATCCTTGAGGACATCCCAAGCTTCTTCTACATGATCGACGATTTTAAATAGCGCTAAATCTTCCTTGGTAATCGCCCCTTCCTCTACTAAAAAGTTAAAATCAATCAACCGATTCCAATATTCTTTTCCTATCAAGACAACAGGTAAAGGTTTAATTTTTCTAGTTTGAATTAATGTTAAGGTTTCAAATAATTCATCTAATGTTCCAAAGCCACCAGGGTATGCAATCAAAGCCACTGCACGTTTTAAAAAGTGCATTTTACGTAATGCAAAATAATGAAACTGAAAACACAATTCAGGCGTTATATATTGATTAGGAACTTGTTCAAAGGGTAATACAATATTTAAACCAATACTTTTCCCGCCTAAATCAAATGCACCTCGATTTGCCGCTTCCATCACACCGGGGCCACCACCAGTTACTATGACATATTCATTGCCGCCATTATCTAATGACTTACGAGTGATTTTTTTAGATAGTCGATGTGCATCATCATAATAACGACTATTTTTGACCAAGATTTTGGCCTTTCGATGGGCTGCGATTAACTGCTCATCACTAGGTGATAGCGCCAGTGCTTTATTTGCCTCTTCAAGCTTCATATTCGCTTTATCGGGTTCACAAAATCGAGCCCCACCAAAGATAACAACCGTCGACTCAATACCCTGCTCCTCTTGTAGTATATCGGGCTTTAGCCATTCCAACTGTAATCGAACAGCTTGCAAGTCATCGCGCAGTAAAAAGCCATCATCACTGTATGCAAGCCGGTACGTATCGTGAGTTTTTTCTGACTGACAGGCGTGTTTTGCATCTTCCGCGGCGGAAGGGAAAAAGCATGACGGTGTTTTTTTATTGCTCATATATTCTTCATATAAAAATAATCAGTGTGCATTAAGATAATGTTAGCAGCCCACTTACTGAATAGCATCATGCAAAATCCATAAAAAAACCCAGTCAGCTATATGACTGGGTTTTTAATAGCACTAAAAATTAAGGCAATCCATTTGCTACATCATTAAACATACTTCGCAAATTTCTTCGTCAACGAAACATTCTTCATTTAGATCCCCAATTAAGCTCTCTGGAAAGTTCACCGGGTCATACAGTGGGAACGTCCCCATTTGGCGAACAATGCTCACATCATCTATCAGCCACCCGCGAAAGCCATTATATAAATTATCTTTCGTGCGAAAAACAAAGCGTATTTTAGCATTACTCTGTCCGGCTAAAACGGAGATATCAATAGGTTCTTGCATCAACCACTGTGGCCCACGGTTAAAGCCACGGTTTGAAAAAGGTAATGCAGAGCGGTCAATACAGCCGGTTTGCGGGTCGCTAATTGGATTCAATCGCGCAAGGTCACTCCAACTGTCGCCACCATCCAAACTGTATTCAATAATCAGCAAATCATATCCGGAGCCATTTGGATTAAGCGATTCGATTTCCCACCACGTTTTAAACGTCAGCGCCAATGGCTGCGTAACTGCCGTAAAATCCAAAACAGGAGAAACAATTGCCCCACCATTTTGAACCTCAGAAGTACCGCCATCTAACTCGCCTTCTGGGCTACCCATCTCACCAAGAAAATTACCTTGCGTCACATCATCGCTTAACCCCTTGCCATACCAGCAAGCGCGTTGGTCCATTGGCTGTGGAAGCTGTCCTTCACTTTCATCGTCCGGTGCCAGTAATACATAGCCGGCATCAATAGCTGAATTAACAACATCCAGCCCCGCACTATGACTGTGCCAAAGATTCTGTAATAACTCAGCCGGTTGTTCTTCTATGGCGATGTTCATCATTGAAGGCTCTGTTTCTTCTGGGCTTTCTTCTGGCTGTTGTATATCGCTCAAAGGTGCAATGGATTGTGACAACCAACTTCCGCAGGTAGCCCCTTCAATTAACTGCTCAAAGTTTTCTTGATAAACAATAAAATTACTGTCGTCTTCTTGTGGGGTTAACTCAAAATTTTTCCCAATGAAAGCAAGCGAACTGGTGGGATCAAACGATACCTCTAGATCAATATACCCGGTTTTTATTATTCGAATTTTGGCCGATTCCATGGCACTCAATTTGGATAAAGAAACATTTAAAATTAATAAATACTCTCCATCATCATTGGTGGTATCCACCGCCACCGCACCATTGGTTTCAGCACCACCGGATATCAAAATTTGCACTTGCGGTACGGGGCCAAATTCGTCATAGATCACGCCACTGATAGAAGCAAAAATAGCGTTATTTTCACCACCTTCGTTTTGTAACGCGGTCACAGTTTCGCCATCGACTACTAAGGGCGCGGCTACGGTTGTTGAACCACTGCCATTACCTTCGGTAATCACGACTATGCTACTTACCGTTACCCCAGAAACGCTTACCTGCAATGTATAGGTACCTGGGGCCAAATCATTCAATACAATGTTGCCGTTTTCATCTGTGGATAAAACCCCTTGAACAGACGATAACGAGCGAGCAACAAATGCATTTTGTGTTTCGGTTTCAATCTCGGGTTCAACACGTGCGAATATTTCTACCGATGCATTTTTTAGTGGCTGGCCAGCTGCATCCACCAAAGTCATGCTGCTGATATTTTTATTGGCAGGAACGTAAGCCTCAAAGGGCTTTTGAATGTTAGGCTCGTTGCCCGTTTGGCTCGAATCCGAGCCAGAACCACACCCCATCAACGAAAGGGTTAACACAGATATTATTGCCGCTGATTTCATTGTTTGAATCTCCTTTTCAAATCGCCGACTAATGTAGCAGTACACTAAACCATCCAACATACGCCAAAGGCCTTAGGTTTAGACCTTCCATCTTTCTGTAGACTCTACAGGTGGGTTAAATTCCGCTACGCTTAGTACACATCTCATTCAACGAGGAGCTTCAACATGTTTTGGCTTTTATTACTAATTACGCTCGTGGCGTTAATCGTGGTCATGCGCAAAGAGGCAGGGGCGCTGGCAACTATTATCGTACTGGGCGCCATGGGGCTTGCCAGCACCTCCGTGGGCCACACATTTTTTGCATTTATTTTATACCTTGGCGCCACCGTAACCGCTTTAGCGGGCCTGCCATTGTTGCGCCGGATTTGGCTCACACCCAGTTTATTTGCCATGTTCAAACGTGTGGCACCCAAGGTGTCTGCCACCGAACAAGTGGCATTGGATGCCGGCACGGTTAGCTGGGATGGCGAGCTATTTACAGGCAAACCCAACTGGGACGCATTACTCTCTAACCCAAGCACAGGATTAACCGAAGAAGAGCAAGCTTTTGTTGATCACCAATGCACCGAGGTAGTTTCAAAGTGTAATAGTTGGGATGTGGCTGTTGAGCGGGCTGACCTGCCAAAAGAGGTTTGGGATTACCTGAAAAAAGAAGGCTTCCTAGGCATGATCATCCCTAAGTCCTATGGCGGCTTAGAGTTCTCTGCCAAAGCTCAATCTGCTGTACTACAAAAGCTTGCAGCCAATGAGAGTTTGATGGTGTCCGTTGGCGTCCCTAACTCACTAGGGCCTGGCGAATTACTGCTTAAATATGGCACCCAAGAGCAAAAAGATCATTATTTACCCCGTTTAGCTGATGGCCGTGAAATCCCCTGTTTTGGTTTAACCGGCCCCCGTGCTGGCTCCGATGCCACTTCCCTGCCCGACACAGGTGTTGTTTGCAAAGGGGAGTTTGAAGGCAAAGAAGTGATTGGCTTAAAGCTCAATTTTGAAAAACGCTGGATCACGCTTGCTCCTATTGCCACAGTGGTGGGCTTGGCATTTAGAATGCTCGACCCTGATAACCTATTAGGCAAGGGCAACGACAGAGGCATTACCTGTGCATTGGTGCCTCGTAATACGAAGGGAATGGAAATTGGACGTCGGCACTGCCCGATTGGTGGCCCTTTCTTAAACGGGCCCATTAAAGGCAAGGATATGTTTATTCCTTTGGAATACATTATTGGCGGCGAAGAAATGGCAGGGGAAGGTTGGCGCATGCTGGTTGAGTGCCTCTCTGTTGGGCGTTGTATTACGCTTCCATCCGGTGCCGCCGGTGCCGGTGCTTACGCTGTCGGCACCAGCGGCGGGTTTACTCGTGTACGTCGCCAGTTCAATACACCCGTTGCCGATATGGAAGGGGTTCAAGAACCACTGGCCCGTATTATGGCAAAAACCTATATTGCCCAATGCGCCGTTAAACACACAGCCAACATGGTGGATAACGGCGAAAAACCATCTGTGCCTTCTGCCATTCTTAAATACCACCTAACCGAAATGCAACGGGATATTCTCAGTGACGCAATGGATGTTCACGGTGGTAAAGCGGTCACCCTAGGCCCACGTAATTATCTGGGCATTGGTTACAGCAGTAACCCTGTTTCGATCACCGTTGAAGGGGCCAATATTATGACCCGTTCACTCATGATCTTTGGGCAAGGGGCCATTCGTTGCCACCCATATGTATTGGACGAACTAGCCGCCAAAAATAACAACGACAGCAAGGCCTTTGATCAAGCTTTCTTTAAACATGCGGGTTTGATTTTTGGCAACGCTGCCCGTGCGTTTACGTTGGGTTTGCGTATCGGTAAAGCTCAGGTTCCCTTTGATGACGCAGCTAAGCCTTATGCACAAGCCGTGTCACGTTTTAGTGCTGCCTTTGGCTTGTGCGCTGATGCCGCCATGAGCACATTAGGCGCCGAACTTAAAATGCGCGAGCTCATCTCGGCGCGCTTAGGGGATGTACTGTCCAATATGTACCTTGCGTCCATGGTATTAAAAAACTGGCACGAGTCCGATAAGGTAGACGGTGAAAAAGCCCTCATGCAATACAGTTTAAATTTACTCATACACAACATGGAAAATGCGCTGGATGAGTTTTTACAAAATTTACCGAATCGCATTGTCGCTAAAGCATTACGCGTACTCACCATGCCATTGGGCCGCCGCTGGGATAAACCACACGACGACCTAACTCGTGAGATCGCACGTCAATGTTCTACCGACACGCCAATTCGTCACAAAATTACATCTGGCTGTTGGACAACAACTGGCAGTGATGAAGTGCCAAATCCCGTGGCCCAATATAACGAGCTACTCAAGGACTATGAGCAAGCAGAGACACTCTATCGCAAAGCTAATAAAGCTTACGCCAAAGGCGATATTCCCATGGAGGCCTTGCATCCTGAAGCGCGCATTAGTGAAGCATTGAAAGCCAATATTTTCACTGAAGAAGAAGCTGCATTTATGAGCAAATACGAAGCCAGCGTATTAGAAATGTTAACGGTGGATGACTTTGCCTTCGATGCGTTTGCTCAAGATAAATCAACCGTCATTAACCACAACCCTTAAATCAAGATATTCATTATCTTACGACCACAAAAAAGCCGCTCATTGAGCGGCTTTTTTGTGATTTTAAATTAGCATACAAGATTTCAAAGTGGCACCTCGATTCCAAAAGAGAGCAAATCAGAATCGGTGATCGTGTCATCATCATTATGCGTTGCCTCAATCGCAAACCGCACAACATAGTTATTCATCAGTGTGGTATCAAAACTTAGCTTAACGGCTGCTTGGTTAATTTTCACACCATCATTAACACCAAGGCCGCTCACCCCCTGAATATCATAATGACGATAAGCAAGGCTAACGGATTCTCTTTGCAGTGATAATGGGAAGGTAAAAAAATAGGCTGATAAATTAAATACCTTAGAAACATTCACCTCACCAAACGTGACCTCTTTTGCATAAACATCATCGACCAAGCTGGGAATCAAAAAACCACTGGGATCATTACCCACCAAGCTAATACTGTTCTCTAACTCAACACCTCGGCGCTCCCGCGCGCTAGCTCCATGGTCACTCTGGGAATATTTACCGCTAACACCGATATAAAATTCTGCCGGTAAATCCGTTGATAACCGAAAGCTTGCACCATTAATCGTATCGCTGCGGTCTTGTGTATTAAACACATCAAGGTAGGCCAAACTGTTGTAATAAAAACTATTACCGAACGCCTGAGCACGGGAAATATTCATACTCACAGATAAAGGTTCACGATCAATATCAATATAATCTTGATAATAATTGGCCTTTAACTGCCCAGCCCAATAACCCGTTCGAAGAAACGGCAGTTTAAGATCGGCTGCCACACCATAATCGCGAGTTTCAATTAAATGGGCGTATTCCTCTAACCCATTCTTTGCCACATAAAACGCATCGATACCGAACAATAAAAAATATTGATTATTACTGTAGCGCCCACCCAGTAAAGTACTTTGATCTGCATCTTTTTGTGCTTTAAATGCTAATGAGTGATAAGCAAGAGGGTCAGAAAACACAATGGATAAGTCATAGGTAGAATCGCCATTGGTATTTTTCCCTGCTATGAAACTGCCCATGGTGTAATCAGCATTGTTGAAAAAACCATATTCTTCAGGATCATCAAAGGATACTGCCGGTATCTCATCAAATGTATTAGTCAGTCCATGACTTGGATTATTTTCATCATCCCACAGGTAGCGAACCACATAAGGCGACTCATTAATCGTCTCCATTTCCGACATGGCATAGTAATAATCATCCGCCGAGATGGCCTGTACAATGATACGGCCCTCGTCCGCTAATTTTGCCGCAACAATGTTATCGGCATCCAACACACGACTGACTTGGCCATTATTTGTTTTGTACAACGAGGAACCCATTTTACTGTTTGCTATGAAGTACACACTGCCGTTTTCATCAACATCAGCCACAATGCTGTAAAAACCTTTTAGGCTATAAAGGGGCACCTTATCCCGATACAAGGTGCGCTGGTCGCCTTTTTGGACAAAGTAATATAGATGGTCATCATGTACTAAAACAGATGAGTGCACCTGAGCATAAAATTCACCATCTACATAAAGTTGCGGACTAACAAACGAGGTTTTCGAATCAAAATAAACAGCTCGGCCATCACTCAAAAAGCCTTGTATGATTTTTCCTTCGGTGCCATTTTTAATCATGGCACTTTCATCAAATAAACCCTGACGAATTCGCCAAGGAGACGTATGCCGCCCGCTAATGGTGTAATACTCATTGTCCACTAAAAACACACGCCCAAGGGCCAGGGTGCGCGAATCATAGCTTAAGGTTTTTTGCTGTTTATGGTACTGAAATAATTCCGGGGCTCGTACGCCGTTTTCCATGGCTAAAAACAATACCTTGCCATCTTGAGTATTCATATCGGAATAAAATTTTGAACGTGCCAAAATCTCACCTTCCACTAACTTAATGGATTGAGACTCAGCTTCTATTTCATTGACCCAGGCTGCAAAACTGGTATCGAAATTCACNCCAAAGNTATGNCTTGTTGGNGCATTAACCATGAATGGAAAATACCAGTTTTTCGAGCGATATTTAAAATACGCATTGGTGACATCTAAACCATAGGTTTTAGCGAGATAATATTGATAGTGGGAACCAAAGACATAGTGAGACTCGCCATAAGGAAAATTCATGGTTTGGTTATATAAACGGGCTTTTGTTAAATAACCGGCCTTGGCAAATATATAATTCATGGCCCGATAGCGGCCACTGTATAAACGCCCGCCCCGGCCATGCCAGGATTCATTTAATACCGCATTACCTTCTAAGATAAAGCTCGACTCAAAAATATTCGGACTGGTCGCAGGAAAAAATGGCAATAAGAAGCCGCCATTTCTAAACACAGAATACATGCCTTTTGAAATGGGATTATCTTTTACATTAGTTTGAAAATTATGGGCTGTCTCATGCAGGAGTAAGGTATCCAACCAAGATGACGAAGAAAAATAATCAGGAATCTGCGCCCCGCCCATGTAGTTTACCTGGCGGTTACTTGGGAACTGAGTCGAAAAGCCATTAGCAATTTGATTATGAGAGGACATCAGTCCAACAGACAATTGAGTATCCATTTGGTAACCAAACGTTTTTTCATATAAGGGCTGTAACAGGGTTTCAAATCCCGCGGCATACTGCGCATGCTCTTTATTATCTTGGGTATAAATAATGCGAGTATTACGCACATCTTGTGTGAGGTACGATTTATCCTGTGGCACCACTGATATATTTGGCAATACAAGGTCTTGCGCCGAGGCTGGCACCGCCAGCAAAGCGAGCAACAAAAACACAGATTTCATTCTGTCATCCTTTAACAAAAACACTCTATTCTCCTTTAACTTAACCAGTCACAGCAGGCGGTATTTCTTTTTCGATCACGGCTTTGGGTTCACGGCTTAAATACACCCCAATAAAAATCACACCAATGGCCAGCCATTGTTGCAGTACCAAACGTTCGCCTAATAACAACATAGAAAACAACAGTGTCATCACGGGCAGTAAATTCACATACGCTGCGGCCATGGATGTTTTGACATACTGTAATGAGTAGTTATAAAGACCATACGCACCCAGAGTAATAATTAACCCCAAGTACACAATCATTCCCATGGTACTGAGCGAAACTTGCTCAGGCCAATCTGACATATAAGCCAATGGAAAAAAGAAAATAGAGCCCATAAAACTCTGCAAGGCGGTTAAAACAAAAGCGTTGTAACGCTGGACAAGGTGCTTTACTAACAAGGTGTAACCAACCGCGGTCACCATGGCCATGAACTCAAGAAAGTTTCCTAACAGTGCATTGGGTGCTTGATCTGACTCCACGGTTTTTAAGCTCATCCACAACACGCCAGAAAGGGCCACGATAAAACCCGCCCACTGTTTGAAGGTATTGCGTTCTTTAAAGATAACAAATGCGGCTACCGCGACCATCAATGGCAATAATGCAGTCACCATCCCCGCTTGACCGGCACTGGTGTATTGCAATGCTTTGGCCTCAAATAAGAAATACAAGCAGGGTTCAAATAACGCCATACCCAGCAAGTATTTCCAGTCCCCTGCCTGATAGCGAATAGTTGGGCGCAGCCAAATAGCCAATACCAAAAAGGCTAAACTGCCCACCAGCATCCGAAGAAACACAACAATCATGGGCGACATGTCCGTCACTGCAATTTTAAGCGCAATAAACGAACTTCCCCATAACGTCATGGCTATGACCAGTGCCAGGTGGGCACGAACCGCATTTGACATAAAACCGCCTTGAAAAAATGCTGTCGTAACTGGACAGCAGGAACACATTAGATTGACTTTATTGCACCATTATATGGCGCATCGCATTACATGCACCAGATAGAAACAGGTTAACTGACTGATTATCTGCATACTCGCCGTCCATGCCCTGCTATGTGGCTCACAGGGCATACTTTATGTGCATTTTACTTCACATAAAGCATTCAACTTTGTTTTGGTATAAAATTTGCGATTGGGCTAGCTGGTTTAAACAGAAGCAGTGGGCCGATAAGCATTTATCTGATTATAGCGCATCCTTCTATAATCAGTGGTTATATGGCTTAGTGCATCACCAATTCACCCAATTGGTCATGAATGCTAGAGCTTGAGCATTAAAAGCAAACAACAGGAGACCAACATGGGTCCACAAATCGCCCCTCTGGTTGCCACCAATATTTATAAACAATTTGGTGACAATGAAGTACTCAAAGGGGTCTCATTAGAAGCAAATAAGGGAGATGTGATATCCGTTATTGGCTCTTCTGGCTCAGGTAAAAGCACGTTTTTACGCTGCATCAACATGCTTGAAGTCCCCACTAAAGGCGACATTCAAGTGCATGGTGAGCAGGTTAAATTCAAGTTAGACCGTAAAGGTCAACGCGTCCCTGCGGACAATCGCCAAGTTGAGCGCATGCGTTCACAGCTTGCCATGGTATTTCAGGGGTTCAACCTGTGGTCCCATATGACGGTGCTTGAAAACATCATTGAGGCGCCTATTCAGGTGTTGGGCATCAGTAAAGCCGAAGCCATTGAACGTGCTAAAGAGCACCTTCATCGCGTGGGCCTTTACGAGCGCAAGGATTACTACCCAGCTCACATGTCCGGCGGCCAACAGCAGCGAGCGGCCATTGCTCGCGCTCTGGCGATGAACCCAGAAGTCATGTTATTTGATGAGCCCACTTCGGCTCTCGACCCTGAATTAGTGGGGGAAGTGCTGAAAGTGATGCGCGAATTAGCCGAAGAAGGTCGTACCATGGTGGTGGTCACGCATGAAATGGCATTTGCCAAAGACGTTTCCAACAAGGTAATGTTTTTACATCAAGGAAAGATTGAAGAATACGGTGATCCAAAAGAAGTATTTGAGCACCCGAAATCGGAACGCTTTAAACAATTTATTTCCTCTGTTTATTAACCACAAAACCAAAAACAAAAGTCGTTGGAGCAACACATGAAAAAGACGTTATTAGCATTAGCCTGTGTACTGAGCCTAACTGCTCATGCAGAGATGGACAGCATCCGTGTAGCCGTTGATGCCCCTTATCCACCGTTTGAATATAAAGCCCCAGATGGCACCCTAACCGGCTTTGAAGTGGATCTAGGTAACGCTGTATGCCAAGAAATCACTAAAAAAGACTGTGATTGGGTAATCCAAGCATGGGACGGCATCATCCCTGGTTTACTTGCTCGTAAATACGACATGATCTTTTCTTCCATGTCTGTAAACGAAGAACGTAAAGAAAAAGTATTGTTCTCTAAGCCTTACTATCAAGTGCCTTCTGCTTTCTTCGCACCGGTTAAAGGTGAGTTTGATGCAAACAAAACCAAAGGCCTGCGTATCGGTGCACAGCGTGCAACCGTTCAAGATAACTACCTAACAGCCATGAAAAAAGACGCTGAAATCGTACGTTACACCACCGCTGACGACATGGTGATTGACCTTGAAGGCGGCCGTCTAGACGCTATCTTCGTTGATGCACCAGTCGGTGAAGACATGCTAAAAGGTAAAGCCAAGTTCGCACAAGCGGGCGAAATGGTTACTCAACCTGTTAGCATTTTTGGTGAAGGTATTGCCGCTGCATTCCGTAAGCGCGATAAAGACCTAGCTGAAAAAGTAACCGCAGCGCTAGATAAGCTTAAAGCCAACGGTACTTATGATAAAATCATGAAGAAGTACTTTAGCTACAGCATTAAGGTATAATTGCTTTAATCTAATAAATGCCCAAGCAGCTCGCTGCTTGGGCATTTATTATTTATGAGCCCACAGTTTACTCAACCAAAGATATTCTGTTTATGAGTAACCTGATTCCAAGTTGATTACGAGACACACTATGTTGGACTTACAAGGCTATGGCCCTAGCATTTTTAGCGGCGCCATTGTCACCATACAATTAGCGATATTATCGGTAATGATTGCATTTATCCTCGGCCTACTTGGCGCCGTGGCAAAGCAGTCAGACAACCGTGCAGCCCGAACCATTGCCACCTTATACACCACCATCATCCGCGGCGTTCCCGATCTTGTTTTGATGATGTTAATTTTCTTTGGTGGTCAGATCGCATTCAATACCTTTACCGAATGGCTGTATTATGCCAGTGATGAAAAAATCGATATCTTCATCAACATTAACGAATTTGTTGCAGGTGTGGTTACCATAGGTTTTATTTTTGGTGCCTACATGACGGAAACCTTCCGCGGTGCATTTCTCGCCGTCGACCATGGTCAAATTGAAGCCGGTAAAGCCTACGGCATGACCAAATTCCAAGTATTTAAACGTATTATGTTTCCACAAATGATGCGCCATGCACTGCCAGGCATTGGTAACAACTGGCAAGTATTATTAAAAACCACGGCACTCGTAAGTGTCATCGGTTTAGCCGACATGGTGCGCTTAGCCACTGAAGCAGCAAAATCCACTGGCGAGCCATTCTTATTTTTTATTCCTGTTGCTGGCGTGTATTTAGCGCTCACCGCAATTACCGAGTGGGGCTTTGCCGTGCTTAAGAAACGCTACAGTGCTGGCACGGTGGAGGCTTAATCATGGATGCATTACTTGCCTTAATCGACGCCAATAAAATTTTCAACCTGACCACCCTTGGCCATTATTGGGAAGGCCTATTAATGACGGTTCAACTGGTGTTCATGTCATTATTAATTGGTTTGGTGATCTCGGTGCCCTTAGCCATTATGCGCACCAGTAAAAACCGTTTAATCAACTACCCTGTGTGGTTATTTACTTACGTGTTTCGTGGCACCCCACTTTTAATTCAGCTTTACATGATTTATTACGGTGTAACGTTAATCACGGGCATTCAAGAGTCTATTTTCTGGGTGATCTTTGAACGGGCTTATTACCCATGTTTAATTGCATTTGTATTAAATACCGCAGCCTATACCACTGAAATATTCCGTGGCGCCATTGAGGCCACCCCGAAAGGTGAAATTGAAGCCGCAAAAGCCTATGGCATGAATTGGTTTAAACGCACCACGCGCATTGTTTTACCCAGCGCGTTTCGCCGTGCCATCCCTGCCTACAGTAACGAAGTCATTTTCATGTTGCATGCCAGTGCGATCGCATCCACTGTGACCATCATTGATTTAACCGGTGCCGCTCGTGATATTTACGCACGTTATTACGCCCCGTTTGAAAGCTTCTTATTTGTGGCTGCTATTTATTTATGCATTACCTTTACGATTATCTTTATATTCAAAAAATTAGAAAATCGTTTGTTAGCGCACTTACAACCTAGATAAATTATGACGCCCTAAAAAAAAGCCCCAGCCTGATACAGGCTGGGGCTTTTTAATTTAAGGCACATTAAAATAATTCCACATCATCCACATCGTTGGCGTCGTGACGGTTTTGATCATTATACTCAATACGGTTACGTCCATTTTGTTTAGCGGCATACAGGGCTGAATCGGCATATTCTAACAGTACCCTTTGGCTTACTTTCGGGTTCACAAATGTATAACCAATACTGACGGTAATAGAGCCGAATGAAAACGAATGCGCTTCAACTACTTTGCGAAAGCGCTCAAGTACCATTTTTACATCGGCTTTGCTTAATCGATTAATAATCACAATAAATTCTTCACCGCCATAACGGAAAATAAAATCAGAATGACGAAATGTTTTTTCCATAAGATTAGAAAAAATAATTAATACTTCATCGCCATATAAATGCCCAAAGGTATCATTCACATCTTTAAAGTGGTCAATGTCTAATAGCGCAACCCAGGAATGTTTTTCATCAATGCTCGCATCATTACGCTGATAATATTCAAACACTTGGTTCAGAATAATGTCCATGGTTTGACGGTTATGCAGGTGAGTTAGATTATCCCTTTCTTTGGAATCCAGCAGAATCACCAGCCGCTCATAAACTTGCAATAAGCCCTTTAACAAGGCCTGCTCATCATCAGACACCTTGCCTTTAATAATAAGTAGCCTGCGGGGTTTTACGTTTTCGCTTATATCAAAAATTAAATATTCATCCCCATCCATATGATGGGTATACAAACCTGTGCGGTCTGATTGAATGGCAGAGGTTAAAACCCCTTGGTTTTCATCTTGAGTGCAATCATCCAAAGATAAAGGGAAACGTCTAGCGGAATAATCGTCAGAGTTGTTCGCGTCGCGTGTGAGCATAAATACTTCATAAGCGGCCACATCAAGGATACCCGGCCATTCAAGTAATATAATAATTAACTGATGGGTAAGCTCTTGATACGATTTATGCTCCAACAGGCGCAACGATAGCTGGTACGCCTCAGGTAGCTCTTGATTATCCATTAAGTCCGGTCGTTAGCAGTCTGCGAAATGGGTTGGTGAACACTTTAAGAGTAGTAACCATTGGTTTTTTCGCCAACTTGTCGCCATTAACATGAGTACACAGGCACAAAAAAGCCCTCACTGGTAACAGCAAGGGCTTCAGGTGTAGCTTATGGCAAACCTAACTTAAGCCATTTTATCCAGCACGGCTTCTAAGTTGGCGACACTGCGCTCAACATTGTGAAGCTTGTCTAGGCCAAACAACCCGATGCGGAAGGATTTAAAACCATCACCTTCGTCACACATTAATGGCACACCACCAGCGGCTTGCATACCAAGCGCTGCAAATTTCTTGGTGTTTTGCATATCGGCATCATCGGTATAACTCACCACCACACCCGGGGCTTTAAAACCTTCAGCTGCAACGGATTGAATACCACGACTTTCAAGCATGGCACGTACTTTTTGCCCCAGCTCAATTTGCTCCGCTTTTACTTTCTCGAAGCCGTATTCTTTGGTTTCAAGCATGGTATCGCGGAACTGCAACAAGGCATCCGTTGGCATGGTTGCATGATATGCATGGCCACCATTTTCGTAGGCTTGCATGATTTGTTGCCATTTTTTCAGGTCACAGGCAAAGCTATTACTGGTAGTGGCTTCTAAAGCCGCCAGCGCGTTCTCGCTCAGCATAACCAGAGCCGCACATGGTGACGCGCTCCAGCCTTTTTGCGGCGCACTGATCAGCACATCCACGCCAGTGGCTTGCATATCCACCCAAATGGTACCTGAAGCAATACAGTCCAGTACAAATAACGCACCTACTTCATGGGCCGCGGCGGCCACTTGTGTGATGTATTCATCGGATAAAATCATGCCCGAAGAGGTTTCAACATGGGGGGCAAATACCACTTCTGGTTTTTGTTGTTTGATGGTGGCAACCACCTCATCAATCGGTGCAGGTGCAAACGGGGCCGTGTCACTGTTGATCTCACGACGAGCCTTAAGCACGATCTCTTCACTGGGTAATGAGGCCATTTCAAAGATCTGCGTCCAACGATAACTAAACCAGCCGTTACGCAGTACTAGGCACTTTTTATTTTGTGCAAACTGACGGGCAACCGCCTCCATACCATAAGTACCGCCACCGGGTACCACCACCACACCTTGTGCATTATAAACGTCTTTCAATGTGCTAGAGATATCACGCATAGCACCCTGGAAAGTTTGAGACATGTGGTTTAATGAACGGTCAGTAAACACCACCGAATATTCTAATAGGCCATCAGGGTCTACTGTATTTAATAACGCCATGCTGGCTCCTCACTGATAAATTCCCGCGTATTTAAGAAGAAACCCCCTTAAGAGTAAAGAGCCAATCGCACAACGGGCTGTTTATACGTGGCTTGAGTGTCTGAAATGCCATCCATCCACTACAATTTAGAGAGCATTGGGCGTATTCAGGGTGGTAGACCAATAGAAATATGCAGGAAGCGAATAAAGACACTTTTACTTATATCCAGAAGTTTAATGACTTATTGCGCCCCGAGGCACGTAATATTAGCGTTGCCGTATTATTCGTGCTCCTCGTGTTCTCTATTTGGGATATACAGTTTTTGGGCTTAGATCACCCTGCTGTTTACCCCATTTTATGGGTACGCTTTGGCATCACCTTACCCTTATTTCTTATCCTATTTTTCAAAAGCTACCAGTCATCTCCCGTTCCTAGATTAGACCTTTGGACTTGCGCAAGCTTTAGCAGCGTCAATATCGCGCTGATCAGTGTGTTTTTCATTTACCATAACGTGGATTACAAACTCCCCCTAGATAGCATCTTGCTGTGCTCCATTATTTTGTACTTTTTACCCAACGTATTTTACTACCAGAAGCTCTTCATGAGCGTACTGTTGGTTGGCGGATATTTGTTTTTTCTCATTATCACCGACCGGCCCGAGATGGAATTTGTAAGAGCGGCCATTTATTTATTTGTCTTGAATCTTGCGGGGGTGGTTCAAAGTGTCAGCTTTGATAAAGAACGCAAAGCCAATTTTAATAAAACCGAATTTCTGCGCCACATGGCACAAACGGATCAACTCACTGGTGCCGAAAATCGGCATAAATTTGATGAACGCTTTACTCAACTATTAAGCCAAGCAAAAAATGACAACCTAGGCATCGCCGTGGCCATCGTTGATATTGATTGGTTTAAACAATATAACGACCATTATGGCCACTTTGCTGGGGATGAATGCCTGATCAGAGTGGCACAAGCCTTTTTACTTATGAAACGCCACCCCTTAGATAGCTGCATTCGTTTTGGCGGGGAAGAATTCATTCTCATTAAATATGGCGTGAGCCTTGAACAAAGTGCGGTTTGGGGCCAAAAAGTCATCGATACTATTTATCAACTCAACATTCCCCATGCCACCGCCAATGACGAGCAGCGCATCACGGTCAGCGCTGGCGTCATTCACTGGCATCCAACCTCCAGTTTGACCCGTACACAGTTAATGACGTTGGCCGATGAGGCTTTGTACAAGGCCAAAGAAAATGGACGCAATCAGGTGCAATTGCACTTATCGAAAACTCGATAAACACTCGTTTATGTTCATGCTTTAATGAAACTAATTCTCATTTTTGGCATCATACTGCCCATCTTATACCCATTAACTTAGGATCCCCCATGCTGCGCAAGCTCGCTTATGGCTCACTCATTATTATTCTCGCAGCCGTTGCTTGGCGCTATTATACCGACAGCACTTCTAACCCTCGCCAACGCTCCGCGCCACAAGTGGTGTTATTTGAGGTTAAGCAGACAGATATCACTCAATCTCTCGAAGCATTGGGCAGCGCCCGTGCCGCTGAATCCGTTATATTGACCGCCAGTGTCACTGAGAAAGTCAGCAACATTGCCTTTGAACAAGGTGAGTTTGTGAAAAAAGGGCAAACCCTAATCACGCTGGCTGATGATGAAGAGCGTGCCCAGCTCAATGTGGCTAAGATTGAACTGGCTAATCAGCAGCGTGAATACAAACGCATCGAAAACCTAGTGAAGCAAAAGTCGGTATCCGCATCTGAACTTGATCGTTTACAAACCTCCATCGACACCGCGCAAGCACGTATCGCTCAGGCTCAAGCCACATTAAAAGACCGTGTCATTAAAGCCCCTTTTGATGGTTTATTAGGGTTACGCAATGTGAGTGTGGGTGCACTATTAAAACCAGGTGATGAGATCACTACCCTCGATTCGATTACTCAATTACAAATGGACTTTGATCTCGCCGAAATCTATTTGCCTCGCATTAAGGTTGGGCAGTCCATTAATGCCCATAGCGTGGCCTACCCAGATCGCACTTTTAAAGGGGAAATCGTCACCCTCGATTCCCGCGTTAATCCAGATACCCGCAGCATTAAAGTACGCGCAACAATCGAAAACAATGAGGCATTATTGCGCCCCGGCATGTTGCTCACACTTGATTTAATCGACCAACAACGCAGCGCAAAAATGCTGCCTGAAGAAGCTGTGTTTATGCGTGCTAGTCAGCACCTAGTGTACAAGGTGACCCCCGATATGAACGTTGAAGAAACTCAAATTCAAATCGGCATTCGTCAAAACGGCCAAGTGGAAGTGATAGATGGGTTAGCTGTGGGCGATAAAATTGTTTGGCAAGGTTTACTCAAGGTCAAACCCGGCAGCAAGGTGGTTGAGCAAACCGAAACTTGGCGCAAGGGTGAATCATGATCATTACGGATCTATCAGTTAAACGCCCAGTACTGGCATCGGTTATTAGCCTACTGATTTTAGCCTTTGGTTTATTGGCCTTTGATAAATTACCCTTGCGTGAATACCCCGATATCGATGCGCCAGTGGTGAGCATTCGCACCAACTACACAGGGGCCGCGGCGGCCATTGTTGAGCAACGCATTACGCAAGTCATTGAAGATCGCATCTCAGGGATTGAGGGCATTAAAAATATTATTTCGTCCAGTGAAGATGGTCGCTCCAGTATTTCCATTGAATTTAATATTAGCCGTGATATCGACGCCGCAGCCAATGATGTGCGTGACCGTGTATCGCGTATTCTTAACAATCTACCCGACGAAGCAGAGCCACCGGAAGTCACCAAGGCCGGGGCCGATGACGACACCATCATGTGGTTTAACCTAGTCAGTGATCGCATGGGACTGTTAGAACTCACCGATTATGCCAACCGCTATCTGATTGACCGCTTCAGTGTTATTGATGGCGTTGCCCGTGTTCGCGTGGGCGGTGGCCTGGATTACGCGTTACGCGTCTGGATCGACCGTAAAGCATTGGCCGCGCGGGAAATGACCATCAGTGATATTGAAGATGCCCTACGTAGGGAAAACATTGAACTACCCGCAGGCAGCATTGAATCGGACCAGCGCCAATTTACCGTTCGCTTGGAACGTGCCTTCCCCACAGCCGAGCAAATGGGTCAACTGGTGATTCGTGCAAATAGTGATTATCCGGTGCGTTTACAAGATGTGGCGCGTGTTGAACTGGCTGCAGAGGAACACCGCAAATCATTCCGCGGCAATGGCGTGCCCATGGTGGGCATCGGCATCACCAAACAAAGCACCGCCAACACACTGGATGTGGCACGAAAAGCACGGGCCTTACTGGATAAAATCAATCCTGAATTACCCGAAGGCATGGAACTGCTGCGCAGTTATGACAGCTCGGTATTTATCGAGCGTTCCATTAAAGAGGTTTACCAAACATTATTTATTGCCATGGCCTTAGTCATACTGGTGATCTATGTCTTCTTGGGGAATGTTCGCGCCACCTTGATACCGGCCATCACTGTACCGGTATCGCTGATGGGCACCTTTGTCATCTTGTTCATGCTGGGTTTTACCATCAACTTATTAACCTTGTTAGCCATGATCCTCGCCATTGGTATGGTGGTGGATGACGCCATCGTTATGTTAGAAAACATTCATCGACGCATCGACGAAGGGGAAACCCCTTTGGTGGCCGCCTACCTTGGCGCACGTCAGGTTTCCTTTGCGATTCTAGCCACCACTGCGGTGTTAATATCAGTCTTTTTACCCATCATCTTTTTAGAAGGTGATCTCGGTAAGCTCTTTACCGAGTTTGCGGTGGCTATGTCTGCTGCTGTGGGATTTTCATCATTAGTGGCTTTGTCGTTGTCACCCATGATGTGCTCACGTTTACTGCATGCCAATGAGCAACCCAATGTTTTAACCAGAAAAACCGACGCTCTATTGGATAAACTGCGCGCACAATACCGAGACTACCTAAGCCACGCACTCAACGCCCCTAAAAAAGCGCTGATTTTATTAGCCGCAGCACTGCTGAGCTGCGCGTGGTTATTTAATAATATTCCCTCAGAGTTCACCCCCAAAGAAGACCGCGGTGCGTTTTTTGTATTTGTCTCAGCACCTGAAGGCTCCAGTTATGATTACTCCAAAGCCTACATGGATGAAATTGAAACCCGTCTAATGCCCTTAGTTGATGAGGGCATAGTGAAGCGTTTATTAGTACGAACTCCCCGTAGCTTTGGCACCAGTGCCGACTACTCCGGTGGCTTTGTCATTGTGGTATTAGAGGACTGGAGTGAACGCCCCCCTTCTGATGCGGTGATCGGTAGAATTAATCAACGTTTAAGTGACCTAGCCGGTGTGCGTGCGTTTGCGGTGATGCGCCAAGCCTTAGGTGGCGGCCTAGGTAAACCCGTACAATTTGTGATTGGCGGCAGTAACTATGAGCAGTTATCCCAGTGGCGAGACATCATGTTAGAAAAAGCCGCGGACAACCCGAACCTCATAGGCTTGGATCACGATTATAAAGAAACCAAACCACAGGTATTAATTAACATTGATACCCAACGTGCTGCGGATCTAGGGGTCAGCGCTGAAGAAATTGGTAACACGCTGGCCGCCTTACAAGGCTCACGCCGAGTGACCACCTTTTTAGATCGCGGTGAAGAGTACGATGTAATTTTAGAAGGGGAACGCAGCTTGCAAAACACCCCTTTAGATATGAAAAACATTTACGTGCGCAGTCGCTATAACGATGAGCTCATTCCATTAGCTAACTTGGTCACCATTACCGAGCGCGCGGATGCCAGCACACTAAATCGCTTTAACCGAATTCGCGCCATTACCTTAGAAGCCAACCTTGCCGAAGGTTACACCCTGGGTGAAGCGCTGAGTTATTTAAATGACCTTGCCAGTAACCATTTACCGGCTGAAGCTGTGATCAGCTATAAAGGCCAGTCGCAAGATTTAGAAAGTAGTGGGCAGTCCATTTACTTTATTTTTACGCTGGCATTAGTGGTTGTGTTCTTAGTGTTGGCTGCGCAATTTGAAAGCTATATTCACCCTCTGGTGATCATGCTCACCGTTCCCATGGCCATGATCGGCGCACTGGCCGGTTTGTATGTGTTTGGCCAGTCGTTGAATATTTATTCTCAAATTGGTTTGATCATGTTGGTTGGCCTGACCGCCAAAAACGGCATCTTAATTGTGGAGTTCTGTAATCAATTACGAGACGAAGGCATGGCGTTTGAGGAGGCCATTATTGAAGCGGCAACGATTCGCTTGCGCCCAATTTTAATGACCGCCATCACCACTGCTTTTGGTGCCATCCCCTTAATTCTATCATTTGGTGCAGGGGCTGAAACCCGAACGGTAATAGGCATCGTGGTGCTAACCGGTATTCTGGCTTCTACTGTGTTTACCCTGGTCATTGTGCCTGTTATGTATCGATTACTGGCAAAAAATACCCAGTCCCCATTAGCAATGGAGACGGAACTTAATCGCCAGCTGGATGCCCAAAACCATCGAGATTAATCAACACACACCCCTAGCCTACAAAACAGCTGAAACAATCAGCCTGGTAGGCTAGTATCGCACTTACCAACACAGCGTATTATTGATGATGAAAACGAGTATCCACTGGCTAATGATCGTATTGATTGCACTGCAATCGATAGGCTCTATGGCGGATACTCATAGCGCTCATCAATCTGGGGTTGAGCATCTAGAGTTTGAACACGCCCACGACAATACAGAACCTCTGTCAGCTTCCCATGACACTGGCACACAAACAGATTTTGACTGTCATCATTGCTGCCATTGCCATGGAGCGCACTCCAGTTTTATTACTTCTTTTTATGTGGCCAACACCTTGTTTGGACAAAGCCCTCAGCATTCATTTGCGAATGCTCTGACGTTAGCACAACAACCCGACGCGTTTTTTCGCCCCCCCAGAGCCTAACCGCACCTTCGTTTTAAATTATTTTTTTATTGATCCAATTCGGTAGGACACCCTATGTTTGCGTTGTTACGACTTTTTTTTATGAATGGGTTAATGCACCCGTTATTTGTGGCTATGGGCCTGAGTGTATTGGTCGCCCACAGTTATGCTGGCCAAGACCATGACCATGAACATGAACATGAATCGCCTCATCAAGACGAATACAAAATAGATGAGCACGATGAACATGGTGATAACGACCATGACGAACACAACGAAGATGAACACGGTCATGAAGAAGACGGCCACAGTGACAGC
>NYTP01000055.1 GCA_002683575.1 Bermanella sp. | reverse complement strand
GTCAAGAGTCGTTACTATAATATCCACCTGGTATAAAGGGTCTTCAGAGAGGGCGATAGCAATAGGTAGCTGATGCCGAACATGAGCTTTATGACTAAGAAAACAAAATCCGATTTTTTTGCTCATTACAAACTCTTAATATTCACACTTTTTAGTATTTTTTTGACCGATTAAGTAAATCATCGAGTGTAGGGGGCTGCGTATTCGGGATCATATTGATACGGGTACCCAAGCTTACAACATCCTTCTGAGTAGGCTTGGTCATTGTAAGTAGCTTCGAGATAATTCAATTCACCCGCGCACCCAAAACACTCACTGCTTTCATGGGGCACACTGGGTGCGGATTTCTACAAAAAAGGCTTAAGAATCAATACGCACTTTACGCTTTGGCCCTTTATTTTTTGGTGCTGCTTTTTGGCGAGTTTTTTGGCGGTTAAGCTCACGCTCGTATTTTTTCATTTCTTGCGGGTCAAGCTTGGCTACCGGTACGGATGGTAGATCTACTAGTTTGGCCAGTTCATCGGTATCTCGTTGATCCAGCTCTTTCCATTTACCCACTGAGATTTGCTTAGGTAAAAACACACAGCCGTAACGCACACGCTTAAGGCGCGATACTTTTAGCTCTTGGCTTTCCCATAGGCGACGTACTTCTCGGTTACGGCCTTCCATGATGCATACGTGGTACCACTGGTTATAGCCGTCACCATCAAAGAATTGAACATCGGTGAATTTGGCCATGCCATCTTCTAGCACCACGCCCTTCTTCAGGTTTTCAATAATCTCTGGGGTCACTTCACCGGCTACGCGTACTGCGTATTCACGGTCAACGGTTTGTGTGCTTGGGTGCATCAGTTTATTGGCTAATTCACCGTCAGTGGTGAACAGCAGTAAACCGGCGGTATTGATATCCAAACGGCCAACCGCTATCCAGCGCTCGCCTTTTAATTTTGGTAAGTTTTGAAATACAGTCGGACGCCCTTCTGGGTCATTGCGGGTACAGACTTCCCCTTCAGGTTTGTTATAAGCCAGCACTCGGCGAGCGGTTTTAACCGCATGCTCGATGACTTTACCATCAACTTTAATTTCATCGGTTGCAGTGGCACGTTCACCTAGCTTGGCGGTTTCACCATTAAGCTGAATGCGGCCTTGCTCAATCCAACGCTCCATCTCACGACGGGAACCTAAACCTACTTGGGCTAGGATTTTTTGTAACTTATCACTCATCAACTGTCTCCGTTTCTGAGTTGTCACTGCTGGGCAATGACTCTTGGATTTTAATCAAACTTGTTTGCCAGATCCGACAGCGTTTTTTCTTCCGCTTCGTCGTCTCGGCTATTTTCGATCTCTTCTTGCTCAGCCTGTAGCTGAGCAATCATTTCTTCTTCCATGGCAGCCAGTAATTCGGCGTCGTCTTGTTCAATATTAGACGCAGCCTGCTCACTTGTCTGTTGATCTTGTGTATCCGCTAGAACTGACTCGTCATTTTTATCTTCTGGGTCTTGGCCATCTGATTCGCTGACATCAGCTGCTGGCGTCAAAGGCGATGCAATGGCTTTTTCTGTCGGTTGCGGTGCGCTCATATCGGCATGCTTATTTAGCAGCTGCTCTTGTTCGGCGATCATACGAGCAATGGTCGCCTCAGCAATTTCTTCATCGGTTGCATCTTCAGGCAAACCAAGGGCTTTGGTATCCTGATTGTCGTCGTTTTCAGAGCCCACCGGTATAGCGCTGGATAGTGAGTCGTCCAGCTCGGCAATCTGCTGCTCAGCATCTAATAACTCACCAGGGTCACTCGTAGCTTGTTGCTCTAAAAGATCCGCTTCTTCATCGTCTTGTGCTTGTTTGAATAGATTATCTTCAACTTGCTGCACAAGGGCGTCGGCATCTTCCATGTCTTTTGCCGCACTGATGAGGTTTTCACTATCGCCTAATTCTTGATTGTGATTACTAAAGTCGAAGTTCCCTTCTTCTGTTTTATCTTCTAATTCAAGGGCATGGTTGGCATCGGCAATTTCTTGAATTTCTTCAAGGGTCGGCAACTGATCCAAACTTTCTAAATTAAAGTAGTCTAAAAACATCTTAGTGGTGGCAAACATCGCCGGGCGACCGGGCACATCACGATGACCTACTACTTGAATCCACTCTCGCTCGACTAAAGTTTTGGTAATGTGAGAGCTTACCGCTACACCTCGAACATCTTCGATTTCGCCGCGCGTCACCGGCTGACGATAGGCAATAATCGATAACGTTTCTAACAAGGCGCGACTATAACGTTGAGGTTTTTCCTCCCATAGGCGGCTCACCCATTTGCCAAGGTCTTGTTTCACTTGAAAACGGTAACCTGTGGCGACCTTTTTAAGCTCATAACCTTTATTGGCACATTTCTCACCAATGCGATCAAGGGTGGTTTGAATACGGGATTTCTCAGGCTCAAAGCCTTCATCAAAAAGCGCATGAATACGGTCAACACTTAAGGTTTGACCAGAAGCCAAAAGGGCTCCTTCAATAATTTGTTCTAATTGTGCGTCGCTAATCATCATGAGGATTTTGCCTTCACATGAATCGGCCCAAACGTTTCGTTTTGCACGATCTCTATTAGTTGTTCTTTTATGAGTTCTAATGTGGCAAGAAAGGTCGTTACAACCCCTGAACGGCCTTCTTCAACGGTAAACAAACGGGTAAACGGAATAAAGTCGCCGGTTTGTAAACGGGATAAAATATCACTCATGCGCTCACGAGTAGATAATTTTTCTTTGTGTACGGCATGCTCAGTAAACATATTCGCGCGATGCAGCACATCACTAAACGCCAGCATAAGCTCTTTAAAGTCCACATCAGGGTGGTGCTTTTCTGCGCTGTATTCTGGCGGCTTAATTTCCACTTCAAACGTATCACGGCCCATACGGGGCAGTTCGTCTATATCTTCTGCCGCTTGCTTAAAGCGCTCGTAATCTTGAAGACGGCGAATTAACTCTGCACGAGGATCTTCTTCCTCTTCAGCTAATTCGGCTGGACGCGGCAGTAAAATACGGCTTTTTATTTCAGCCAGCATGGCCGCCATTACTAAGTATTCGCCAGCCAATTCAAGATGAACGGTTTGCATTAAATCCACATACAGCATGTACTGTGCGGTGATTTCAGCCACATTGATTTCAAGAATATCGAGGTTTTGCTTGCGAATTAAATACAGGAGTAAATCCAGCGGGCCTTCGAATTGCTCGAGGATAACCTCTAATGCATCCGGCGGTATGTACAAATCCAGCGGCAGCTGAGTGAAGGCTTCACCATGCACCAATGCAAAGGGCATTTCGTGTTGTTGATTGGCCTTGTCTGACTCAGCTTCATCGATGATTTTATGATCAACCATTTTATGATCAACCGTTTTATCATCGACAGCTTTATCATCTGCACCTTGCTCACCAGTGCTTTCGTCAGCCGTTACCTGATCAGACACAGTGGCAGCCTCTGTCTCAGGTTGCACTTGGGCAACCTGATCTTCATTGGTGTTTCCTGGCGTGTCAGAGGCTTGTGTCATAGTTTTAACGGTACGCTAAACCCATGGCGTGACGTACGTCTTCCATGGTGTCTCGTGCAGCTTCGCGGGCTTTTTCGCTGCCATCATGAATGATGGATTTCACTAAGTCCGGGTTGCTTTCGTATTGCTTAGCGCGCTCTTGAATCGGTTCTAGCTCAGCTTTAATCGAATCAATGATTGGCCCTTTGCAATCTAAGCAACCAATGCCCGCATTGCGGCAACCTTTTTGAACCCAGTCTTTCACTTCATCATCACTGTAGACTTCATGAAGCTGCCAAACAGGGCAATTATCCGGGTTACCAGGATCATCACGGCGCACACGAGCAGGGTCCGTACGCATCGTACGAATCTTACGTTCAACTTCAGCCGGTTCTTCACGAATACTAATAGTATTGCCATAAGATTTAGACATCTTCGCGCCGTCTAAACCAGGCATTTTAGATTCAGGCGTTAGCAAGGCTTGAGGCTCAGGCAGGATCACTTTGCCGCCCCCTTCGAGGTAACCCATTAAGCGCTCTTTATCACCCAGGGTGATATTTTGCTGTTCTTTCAGCAGTGCTTGAGCCGTAGCAAGGGCTTCACCATCACCGCCTTCGGTGTAGCGCTTACGCAGAGAGCTATAAAGCTTGGCCGCTTTTTTACCCATTTTCTTAACCGCAGCTTCCGCGTTTTCTTCAAAACCCGGCTCACGACCAAACACATAGTTAAAGCGACGAGCCACTTCACGGGTGATTTCAACGTGAGCTACTTGGTCAGCCCCCACAGGCACCATGCCCGCACGGTAAAGTAGAATATCGGCGCTTTGCAGTAACGGATAGCCTAGAAAGCCATAGGTCGCTAGATCTTTTTCTTTCAGTTTTTCTTGTTGATCTTTATAGGTAGGCACGCGCTCTAACCAGCCTAATGGCGTGACCATAGACAATAGCAAATGAAGCTCGGCGTGCTCAGGGACTTTGCTTTGTAGGAATAAAGTGGCGCTTCCTGGGTTAACACCGGCGGCTAGCCAATCGATCACCATATCCCATACACTGCGCTCCATCACGGATGGATCATCATAGTGCGTGGTTAGTGCATGCCAGTCGGCCACAAAGAAAAAGCACTCATATTCGTGCTGTAGCTTAACCCAATTTTTCAGCACACCGTGGTAGTGGCCTAAATGCAGTTTTCCAGTCGGTCGCATGCCAGAAAGCACACGTTGCTGAGAGTCAACAGAACTCAAAGCCTTCTCCTAATACAACAAAGTAAAGTTCGGAAGTTTACCGATGACGAAGGCTAAAAACTACTGATTAACAAGAAAAAAGCCCCTTCAAGGCCGTTAAGATCATAAGATGAGGGCTTGCGAGTACAGATTAGTCTAATTCTTCCATTTGACCGACCCCTTGGCGGGTAATTTCATAAACTTCACCGGTCATATCCACGACAGTGGTGGCTTCTATGCCGCAATAACCACCGTCCACCACTAAATCCACGGCATGTTCAAGCATTTGGCGGATCTCATATGGGTCAGACAATGGCATATCGTCTCCGGGCATGATCAAAGACGTCGATAGGATGGGCTCCCCCACCTCTTCAAGCAGGTCTCGGATAATATTATTATCCGGCACACGAATCCCTATGGTGCGTTTTTTAGGGTGCATCAAACGACGAGGTACTTCACGGGTGCCATCTAATATAAAGGTGAATGCCCCAGGCGTATGGGCTTTAAGTAATCGATACGCAGTGTTATCCACCTTGCCGTAGTTGCCGATCTCCGCTAAGTCGCGACATAACAAGGTGAAATTGTGTTTGTCGCTGAGCTGGCGAATCTGCTTTACCCGCTCAAGTGCGCGCTTATCTTCAAGACGGCATGCTAGGGCATAGGCGCAATCTGTGGGGATAATGGCCAGACCGCCACCATTAATGATTTCGGCGGCTTGTTTAATCAAGCGCGCTTGTGGGTTATCTGGGTGAATCTGGAAAAACTGGCTCATATTGGGTCCTTGGCTTTATTATTAGTTTAGTTCAAGACCAAACACTTACTAGCATCATTGCCAATGACGCCACACCGGGGTGACCGATTTGGCCATAGGCACAAACTTACCCAACTCAGACCAGGGTCTTGGCCCATGAAAGTCACTGCCTTGACTGCCTAAAAATCCAAATTCATCACACAGCTGAGCCATGCGCTTACTAAAACTGGACTCCATACCACCCGTGGTGACTTCTAGGCCATTACCACCGGCTTCGCTAAAGGCCTTGAGTAGCAATTTAAGTTTGGTGCCCGTCAATTTGTATTTATCAGGATGGGCAACCACGGCAACGCCACCGCTTTCGCGAATCCAACTCACCACTTCACTCATTTGTGGCCACATGGTTTTCACGTCGCCGGCCTTGCCCGCCCCTAAATACTTTTTGAAGGCTTGAGCCATGTTGTTCACCTTACCCAAATCAATCAGAGCTTGAGCAAAGTGTGGCCGGCCAATTTGCGCGCCATTGGCAATCTCAACGGCCTTATCCCAAATACCTGCTACACCCTGCTTTTCAAGCTTGATGGCAATCGTTTTAGCGCGTTCATAACGACAGGCTTCTTGGCGTTCAACCGCCGCTTGCATTACAGGGTGTTGTTCATCAAAACCCAAGCCCACGATATGAATTCCAATGCCATTCCAAACACTGGAGAATTCAATGCCACTGACAATCTCCATGTCATGCTTTTGTGCCTGTAAGCGCGCCTCATCAATCCCTGAGAGTGTATCATGGTCAGTAAGCGCTAACATGGTAACGCCTTGCTCAGCCGCTCGATCCACCAAATCACTGGGGCTCAACTGGCCATCACTTTTCAAACTATGGCAATGCAGATCGGCTAGCATGCTGTGCTCCTACTTAGATACACGGACTCAGTGTCTCTCATTATTGCTCAACCATGACGTCTTCAAGACTTAAACCGGTAAGCTTTTTAATGCTGCGGAACAAGTAAAACAACGCAGCCATCATCACAATAGTGGCTGGAATAGAAATTACCGGAAAACTCAGCGCCGTCATCTTACCCAACTCTTCATTAAATGCCGCTGTTCCCGCTGGGCTGACAATAATCCACTTTGCCAGCACGTAGTTCAAAAAGGACGACAAAAAGAACGAGCCTGCCACCAACCAAGAGGCCACTTTTAGGCTTTTCTCAAACGCTTGCTCGGTTTTATGTTCTTCAAGTGCTTTGGCAATACGGTCTACTCTTAAAATTTTATCGTTATACAAAAACGTCTTAACCAGCGGAAAACGGGTTTTAAGGGATATCACCGTCACCAGACCTAAAATACCAGGGATCGCGGCCTCTTTAATTGCAATGTATTGCGGATCAAGTTCAAGCAAGCTAATGCCGCCGGTGAGTAAAATACTGAATACACCCAGCGCCGAAAACATATTGACCTTACCGGCACGTTTAAAGTCATGCAGGCCATAAATAATAGGAAAGGCCAACGCAACAACAATCGCTAAACGAATGCCATGGTCTTGATAAAAAACGCCTAGCGCCCAGCCCAATTGCGCATCTAAACCTTGCAATTGAGCAAGTAACCAAGGACTTTCACTGCCCTTCATTAAGATGAGAGTGGGTATCACAATGTTAAGCAATAGATTGGCTAACATACTTTCTTTTTTTGGGGATGTCTGTTGACTCATAAATGACTACTTTGTGTGCGTTAATGGCGCTATTTTAAGCTTAAACGCCTTGATGTCGAGCCATGATTAAGCAGCGGTTGGTTATTCCCATTTTTCGAGGTACGATTATGGTCAAATTTCCAAGTGATAATAATAAATTTCATGTTATACGCCATTATTTCTCAAGATGTAGCCGATAGCCTAGAAAAGCGACTCTCGGCGCGACCTGCCCACCTTGAACGCTTAACCGATCTACAGCAACAAGGGCGCTTGATCTTGGCTGGCCCACACCCTGCCATTGACAGCGAAGATCCAGGCAAAGACGGTTTTACAGGCAGTTTAGTGGTGGCAGAATTTGACTCTTTAACTGACGCGCAAGCTTGGGCAGATAAAGACCCATATATAGAAGCTGGCGTTTACGAGAAAGTAATCGTGAAACCGTTCAAGAAAGTTTTACCATAAACCCGTAAACTGTATCGTTTACTTAAATAACCGAATAAAAAACACACAGGAAGCGCATAGTGAAACGTCTTACACTTTTTATACTGACTTTATTAGTGCTCTACCCAGCCGTGGCTGAAAAACGTTATATCAGTGACGAACTATGGATCAACTTACGCAGTGGTCCGGGTAATGAGTATAAAATCTTAAAAATTCTAAAAAGCGGTACACACCTTCAATTTGTTGAAGAAGACGAAGAACTGAAATTCACCAAAGTAATCACCGATAAAGGTTTAGAGGGTTGGGTGCCGACTCGCTTTATTCAAGATGAACCGATTGCATTTGAAAAGCTCATTTTAACCAAGCGTGAACTAGACAAAACCAAAGCTGATTATTCTGAGTTACAAAGCAAGTACAACGAAACAAAAAAAGCCTTGGCAGAAACCAAGCGGGCCGCAGGTGACCTAAGTGAAGATAAATCAGAACAAGCTAAAGAATTAGAATACATCAAAAAAGTCAGTGCAAATGCCATTAACCTTGATAAGAAAAACCAAGAGTTACTTGAACAAGGGGAGCAGCTCAAAATCACCGTTGATACCCTACGCGCTGAAAACGAACGCCTTCAAGGCAGCAAAGATCTTAACTACATTTTAGTAGGTGGCGGTTTAATTTTACTGGGTTTATTCCTAGGTTGGTTGTTACCTAAATTATCTGGCCGCCGTGGCGATACCTGGGCCTAATCAATTGCAACAAAAAGCCAGCGCGACCTAATTGGCCGCCCTGGCTTTCTTTTTATTTGGAGTATTTATGATTCGTTTGTTTTACGCATTATCCCTATGTTTATTTTCCACCTTCTCATTTGCACAAACACCGGCAAAAACGGTTGATACTGGGGTTTCAGCCGATATCGCTAAACCTTATGCCACACTGGTCACTAATCAAGGGGACATCACATTAGAACTGCTGCCAGAAAAAGCGCCCATCTCTGTGGCAAACTTTTTACGTTATGCCAATGAAGGCTTTTACAACGGCGTAATCTTTCATCGTGTGATTAAAGACTTCATGATTCAAACCGGTGGCTTTACTGAAAACATGACACGTAAAGCCGTTAAAGAACCCATTAAAAATGAAGCTGATAACGGCGTCTTTAATAATCGAGGCTCTGTGGCCATGGCCCGTACCGCTCAGGTCAACAGTGCAACCAGCCAGTTCTTTATTAATGTTAAAAACAACTACTTTTTAAACAATGGTTACCGTGACTTTGGTTACGCTGTTTTTGCTAACGTAGTAAGTGGTATGGAAGTGGTGGATGCCATTAGCCAGCTACCCACGGCACGCAGCCAAGGCATGGCGGATGTACCGGTCGAGCCAATTATCATTAAAGAAGTTAAAATCAGCTATACTCAGCCATAAAATCTATGGATGATTGATCCCAGCAGGCACCTATGTTGCCTGCTGAGGTTCAGCCGCTTTCATTCTTTCCCTGCATACATTCCCAATACGTTCTCTGCTAAAATAGCCGCATCTCGTAAAATGAAAGACACTCATGATCAAGCCTGCTCAAATACAGTGGTCCGATGGCGCACCTGTTTCCACTCAATTTAATGATGTCTATTTTTCAAAAGCCAGTGGCATTAATGAAACCCGCTACGTTTTTTTGCAACATAACCAGTTAATAGAACGTTGGGCACAATCAGAAAAAACAGTTTTCACCATTGCAGAAACCGGTTTTGGTACGGGCCTTAACTTATTGTGTACCTGGCAACAATGGCTAGAAAACAGCCGCCCCGACCAGACCCTACATTTTGTTAGCCTTGAAAAATTCCCTCTAAATAAAGACAGCTTAGCCATTGCACTTAAGCAGTGGCCAGAGCTAAAAATATTCAGCGATGCACTGGTGGAACATTACCCTGAATTGGTGGCGGGCTGGCATCGCATCAGCTTGCCTCGCATCTCGCAGCAAGCAGGCCATGTGGTTTTGCATCTTTTTTTGGGGGACGTTGAAGACTGGTTAAATGAAATGAGCGCACCAGTTGATGCTTGGTTTTTAGATGGCTTCGCCCCTTCAAAAAATCCCGATATGTGGAGCGGTCATTTATTCCATACCATGGCAGCACTTAGCCGCCCCAATACCACTTTTGCTACGTTCACAGCAGCAAGCCAAGTCAGGCGCGGTCTACAGGCGGCCGGTTTTAAAACACTTAAAGCGAAGGGTTTTGGCAAAAAACGTGAAATGCTTTATGGGGAATTTTACGCTGCTCAAGGTCCAATAAAACCCCAGTGGCTCAATACCAGCCCTTGGTTTACACCACCTTCCCCTTGCGTGAAGTCCAAACAGGCTATTGTCATTGGTGCTGGTATTGCAGGATGCTCCTGTGCGTATGCACTGGCTAAACGTGGTTGGCAAGTGACGTTAATTGATAAACACCAACAACTGGCCGCAGGTGCATCGGGTAATGCTCAAGGTGTGCTTTACGCAAAACTGGCAAGCGATATGAATATGCAAAGTGAGTTTTATCTATCCGGTTACTTGTATAGCTTGGCCCTACTTAACCAGATGATGCCGGATAAACAAAACTGGGATGACTGCGGCGTATTGCAATTGGCGTTTAACGAAAAAGAGGTCAAACGTCAGCAACAGTTTTGCCAACGCTTTAATCTTGAAGATGTACTCATTCCGGTGGATGCAGAGCAAGCCAGTGAAATCGCCGGTACCCCGCTTTCAAACGGCGGGCTGTATTTTAAAAATGGCGCATGGGTTAACCCTAAATCTTGGTGTGAGGCGCTCACAAACCACCCGAATATCCAGTTTGTATCTGGGCATGAAGTCACAGATATTCAGCAGTTGGCTAATCAAAGCTGGCAAGTGGATGTAAAAGCCCATGGGCAAGCTTCACAAACTAGCACTCAATCATTTACCGGCGAGGTTGCCGTTATTTGTAATGCATTTGAAGCGACGCAATTTCCGGCCTTATCTTTTTTACCAACCAGTCCCATTGCCGGCCAAGTCTCGTCGCTCAACGGTAATAGTGTGGCATTGAATACCGTGTTATGCGGGGACAGCTACGTGACACCCAGTCATGAAGGGCAGTTAAATTTTGGGGCGACTTACCGTTTAAAATCCTCAGATTGTGAGATAAAAGCCCAAGACCATGCATTTAACTTGGAGAAACTAGCGGATAATTTTCATTCTGTAGCGGAGCAAGTTACACCTAAAGAGCAACTAAACGGGCGAGTGTCTGTGCGCTGTTCAACATCTGATTATGTCCCCATTGCAGGGGCCGTATGTGATGCACAAGCCTTTAAACAGCAGTTTGCTAACTTAAAAAAGAGCAAGCACTGGCGCTTTTATGAGGCGGCTCCATTTTTGAAAGGGCTTTATTTGAATCTAGGGCATGGCTCTAGGGGCCTAAGCTCTGCCCCCTTGTGCGGGGAGCTGATTGCGGCTCAGGTTAATAATGAGCCCTGGCCTNTCTTAAAGCGCCATTCGAATATGCTTAGCCCGAATCGCTTCTTAGTGAGCCAANCCANAAAGGGGATATGATGCCCTATTTTATATTCTGATGAGTGCCGTTAAAGTCTAACCTGCTGGTCATTGATCATTTGCCGCTTGATCTCGGGGCTGGCCTAAGGTCAAGATATGGTTTTTAGCCGTCATGCGGTTTTGACGGATGGCGATCATTACCTGTGAAATTTCCTCACACTGCTTGCGAGTGGCTGCAAGCTGAATTTGCAGATCGTCAGCACAGGTAAATAGATCCTTGATCACCTTGTTAAATTTGTGCGCATGTAGATGGGTCATGCTTGCCTCCTTTGCGGCCTCATTATCAGGGTAGTCCTGAATGACTAAGACACGCCAGCAAACATAACGAAATAGGCTAACTGAGTTGGTCTTTATGCAATATGCTGACGGATTGACTGTCGTGGTCGAACACGATCACCGCCTTACCTGACACCAATTGATTTTTGACCTGCTGCGCCTTTTGCTCAAATGAGTATTCCTGCATGCCATAGTCGGTACCTTCTCGACTAATGAAGTCTTCGATCACACCGTTTAATGCGTCTTCGCTAAGCTGGGTATAGGCAATGGAGGTGTACTGGTAATCTTCACTCACTGATTTTTTCACTCATAGAAGGAACTCGGGTATGTAATGAATTTACTTCAAAAACGCAGCTTCTCGCTCCCACTCACACTTTACCCTTAGGTCACCACTGTTTGGCACATGGCAGCCTCGACTCACTGGCTCCCAATTAAAGGTATGCTTGCCACTTAATTCTGTTTCAAGATGAACCGTGGCACTGACCCAATACATTTGCCCCAATAGTTCTTCGAACTTCTGCATCCAGCGCTCCCATTCATACTCAACAGCCCGGTAAGAGGCACCAAAGTGAATAAGCTGTGTATGGTAAGAGCCACTGAATACATCTAAACCAGGTAGGGTAAACATATCGCCACATAAAAAAGGCGAATTAACATCAAAGGTTTGAGGTAAATCGAGCAAGGCGACGCTATTGACCATGCGACGTTTTTCACCGTCCGGTTCAGGCCCCGACGGTACATCCTTGATAATGCCATAAACGATAGATTCTTGATCCACTACCGATCCTTTTATTAAAACTAACTGCGCTGCTATTAAAACCCATATTTAACCGCATTGCGACCACTGTCTATTTAACCAAAAATTGAACGCCAAAAGCGTGAATCATCTAACTCTTTTTCACAAATTTGTAGCTGATAGCGATACATATCACTGCGTTTTTTTACTTTATTGGCAACCTTTAATAACCAGGGTTTATTTTTATAGGTTCCCCGTGAAAAACCACCCTGCCCTTCGTGGTAAGCCAAGTACAAACTATAGGCATCATGTGGATTCACTTTATTTCGAATTAAGGTTTTATGGTTATACCAACCAATAAAGTCCACTGCATCTTCAAAATCGTCGCGATCCGCACCCCAGTTTTCTGTTTTTTCTTGGTATTCATACCAGGTGCCATCTAATGCTTGCGCATAGCCAAATGCACTGGATGCACGACCGGTGGGAATAATCCATAAAAACCATTCCCAAGGGGGGCGTGCGTCATCAATAAATTTTGATTCTTGATGAATAAACGCCATGGTTACATGCTTTGGAATGCGCCAACGCTCATACACCGCATCGGCTGCAATATACCAGTCGTAATATTCATCATATATTTCACAAACATTATTAATATTTTTAGGCGGTGCAGTGGTACACGCCGACACGACTAACACAATACCAATCAATAACACTCTAGCTAGCATGTTGAATACCATGCTCGGCTAGCATTTGTAAAAATGCACCTTCATCTAATACCGGCACGTCTAAATCCTGCGCTTTTTTAAGCTTTGATCCCGCTTTTTCACCAGCCACCAAACCATGAGTTTTAGCGCTCACGCTACCCGCTACTTTCGCCCCTAAGCGCTGTAAATAATCTTTGGCTTGATCACGACCCATGCTAGCAAGCGTGCCAGTGACAACAAACGTTTGACCAGCAAGCGGCAATTCAGATGTGTCTTTTTTCTCAATAACCGGCCACGTGATGCCAATATTTAAAAGGCCATCAATAATTTTTTGATTATGAGGTTCAGCAAAAAAGCTTAATAAATGTTTAGCCACTATAGGGCCCACATCATCCACTTCTAACAAAGCATCTAGGTCAGCTTTAACTAACACTTTTAAGTCTAAAAAGTGGCTCACCAAGTTTTGCGCCGTTGCCACACCCACTTCACGAATACCCAGTGCATATAAGAATTTTGCTAGTGTGGTTTGTTTGCTAGCCTCTATGGCTGCTAATAGATTTTTCGCTGACTTTTCGCCCATTCGTTCAAGCTTAAGTAAGCTGTCTAAACTTAAGGAATACAAATCTAGAAACGATTCAATTAAGTGCTCATCGACTAACTGCTCGACTAACTTGTCACCTAGACCATCAATATCCATAGCCTTACGGGATGCAAAATGTTTGATGGCTTCTTTGCGCTGAGCCGCACACACTAACCCGCCACTGCAACGGGAGACCGCTTCACCTTCAATCCGCTCAATATGAGAGTCACACACTGGGCAGGTAGAGGGGAACACAATATCTTTGGCATTGGCTGGGCGCTTTGCTTCAACCACATTCACAATTTGTGGAATTACATCACCGGCTCGACGTATCACAACGGTATCGCCCACCTTGACCCCTAGGCGCGCAATTTCATCCATATTATGTAACGTAGCATTGGAAACCGTCACACCACCTACAAATACGGGTTCGAGACGTGCCACAGGCGTAATGGCACCCGTGCGCCCTACTTGAAACTCAACATCTTTTAATAATGTCATTTCTTCTTGGGCTGGGAACTTATGTGCAATGGCCCAGCGTGGTGCGCGTGAAACAAACCCTAGCTGTTGCTGCAAGTTGATGTCATCCACTTTAAAAACAATGCCATCAATTTCATAGGCTAAATCATTACGTTTTTCAGCCAATTGATTGTAATACTCAAGGCAGCCATCAATACCCTGCACCACACTCATTTCAGGGTTGATTTTAAAACCCCATTTAGAAAATTGATTTAATATTTCACTGTGCGTGCTAGGTAAGCTCCCCCCCTCAGCACGACCAAGACTATAACAACAGAATTCAAGTGGACGGGCGGCTGTGATTTTTGGATCAAGCTGACGCAAGCTACCGGCGGCAGCATTACGCGGGTTAACAAATAACTTTTCATCCCGAGCCAATGCTTTTTCATTGAAAGCATTAAAACCTTTTTTTGGCATGTACACTTCACCGCGCACTTCTAAAATACCAGGATAATCCTTTCCTAATAATTTCAGCGGAATACTCGGCACAGTACGAATATTTTGTGTAATGTTTTCACCAACCGCACCATCACCACGGGTCGCGGCACGAACCAATAGGCCATTTTCATACAATAAACTCACCGCGATACCGTCCAATTTTGGCTCGCAGGCATATCGCACATCACCGCTTTGTTTGACACGATCACGGATTCGTCGATTGAAATCGCGCATATCCTGAGCATCAAATGCATTATCCAAACTTAACATGGGTACATCATGCGTCACTTGTTCAAAATGCGATAATGCCTGAGCACCAACTCGTTGCGTGGGCGAATCAGGTGTCAGAAAATCAGGGTACTGGGTTTCAATGTCTTTTAAGCGATGAAACAGACGATCATATTCCGCATCAGGCAGCTGAGGGTCGTCTAAGACATAGTATTGATAATTGGCTTGATTCAGTGCTTGATGTAATTGCTGAACTTCATCGGTAAGCGCAGAAGCGTCAGCATCAGTGGACGGTGACGAGTCATTTTCAGGCTCATCAAATAAAGAAGGTTGATCAGACATAGTTGTATGCTCGCTAAACTACTTTTTATGCGACAAATGTTTGCGGGAGAACTCTCTTACCCGGTTTCGATAATGCTCTAACGTCTGTGGTGTTAAGTCGCTATGCGTATCGTCATGCAGCGTAGCATTAAAGTTACGGGCAAAAACAAGCGCTACTTCTGCCATGGCATCAAATGCTTCCATTGGTTTATCTGGCCCAGGTAAACTCATAAACAGGCTAATACCAGGGGTCACCAGCTCATCAATTGACTGCAGATCAAAGGTGCCTGGCTCTATGGCATTGACCACACTAAATTGAATTTTGCCTTGGGCGTTGGCTTCTTCAAAACGATGGAAAATCCCCATTTCGCCATGACGCATATCGCATACGTTAAATACATGGTGCAATTCACGGCCCTGTAGACCGTGGCTATCTTGTTTTAGAATATTAATGACAAAGATTTCTTGGGCAGCTTCACGTTCTGATAATTTCTCACCCACTGGTAATGCTTGCACATCATCAATGTATTCCATCAGCGGATCAGTTTTCATACTACTTGCAACGGGCTCTTGTTCAACAGCGTAAATCGGTTCATCTTGTAAGGTTTGCTGAATAAATTCAGGTAAGACAAGCTCATGTTGCTTAGGTGGGTTAGGGTCCACCTTTTGTCCTAGTTCCACCGGCTCCATTAGAACGGGAACGGGCTCTTTATCATCAACGGTAATTTCTTCTTCAACCGGAGCACTTGGTTGGGCTAGGTGTGCATTGGCCTCTTCTTTTACTTTGGCTAATTGCGCTGCGAGTGCTTCTTTACTCACACGCTGCGGTGAGCTTTTTGGCTCTTTAACCAATAAAGCACAGGCTCTTTCATCTTGTACGTTTGAGACATGACCATTTTTAGTTTCGCGGCGAGTACTCACCAGTTGGTCACCCTCCACATCAAAATTCCCGTCACGCTCTGCACTGAAGTGCTCGAAGTCATCATCAACAGCGGTCGCCGCTGTCTCAGCTAATGGCTGCGCGTCTTCGAGCACATTGAAGATAGGCTCAACACTGTCTACGGGCTCATGAAGTGTTTCTTGTATCGCTTGTTGGCTTGCAGTCTCAGACAGGTTTTGGCCCGAGGCGTCTGATACTGATTCGAATGCATTTTTCTCATTGAGATTTAAATCATCATTTAGGCTATTTTTGTTTTGCTCTTGTGATAAGCCTTGCTTTAAAAAATCATCTTCGATTTCTAAATCATCAAATACCGGCATGGCGTCATCACTTGATAATGCATCAAGTTCTTCATAACCTTCTAATGGCTGGTTTAATTGGCTCTTACGGGCAGCCCGCACTTTTTTCACGCCATCAAGCACAATAAAAGCGATGACGATCACACCAACGACCAGGATAAAACTGTGTAGACTAATATCCATGTATTAAATTCTATTCATAATGTATTTATGGTTTTAGTGTTCAGTTAACTCAACCGCTTCTTCCATGTTCACCGATACGATTCGTGAAACGCCCGGTTCATGCATGGTCACACCCATTAACTGCTTTGCCATTTCCATGGCAATCTTGTTATGGGAAATATAAATAAATTGCACTTGTTCGCTCATGGCTTCAACTAAGCGGGCATAACGGCCCACGTTGGCATCATCCAGTGGCGCATCTACCTCATCCAACATACAAAACGGTGCAGGTTTCAAACGGAAAATTGAGAATACCAATGCGATAGCCGTTAATGCTTTCTCACCACCAGATAGTAAATGAATGGTACTGTTCTTTTTACCCGGTGGACGCGCCATAATAGCCACACCCGTATCGAGTAAGTCATCACCAGTTAGCTCTAAATACGCATGGCCACCACCAAATACTTTCGGGAACAATTCTTTTAAGCCACCGTTCACTTTATCGAATGTTTCTTTGAAGCGTGTACGGGTTTCTTTGTCGATTTTACGAATAGCATTTTCAAGTGTTTCCAGTGCTTTTTCTAAATCGGCATTTTGCTTATCTAAATATTCTTTACGTTCTGACTGAGTTTTATACTCATCAATGGCGGCAAGGTTAATGGCACCCAGGCGCGTTATGCGTTGCTGAATTTGCTCCAGTTGAAGCTGACAAGCTTCAATGCTGGCGTCATCGGCCAAGTTTGCCAATACATCATCCAGTTCAACTTCGTATTCTGCCAATTGCTCTTCAATACCACCACGACGAGTGTGAATGGTTTGATACTGCATACGACTTTGTTCTAATTGTGAACGCACACCTTGGGCTTTCTGTTCTAGCTGCTGGCGATTAAGTTCAACTTCGCGTATTTCATTTTCGATTAATTCTTTTTTACTGCGCGATGCTTTCATTAACTCTTCAACGTCTAAACGTTGCTGCATCATCTCTTCATATTGCGCTTTAAGTTCTTCAACAGGACTGTCACCTTGATCTTGTTGTTCAAGTAGCTGCTGTTCACGCTCAAGTAATTTTTGTTTATCTTGTTCATGACGACTGATAGCGTCCATCAAACTTTGACGCTGATGCTGAAGGGTTTGTACTTTCAGCTGCTGCTGATGAGCATGATCTTTTTGTTGGCGAGCCTGCTGGCGAATTTGATCAAGGTGCTCACGACAGGTGTCACGCTTTTCTAGTAACTGTTCTCGCTCTTGAGTGTAGTGTTCCATATCTTGAAGGGCTGTTTGCCATTGCAAACGGGCTTCTTCTAAGGATTCTTGCTCAAGGTCTTTGGATTCTTTTTGCTCAGAAATCTCGCCCAATAATTGATTACGACGACCCACTTGCTGCTCAAGGCGAACTTTTTCAGCATGTATCGTAGATTTATGATCACTTAATTGCTGTGCCGCATGATTCACTTCACGCTGGGCATTATCACGTTGTTGCTCTAGCGTATTAATACGTAAAGAAGTGGATTCTAAATCCGCATCCAGCTCTTCAACCAAAGCATCAAGATCATCTTCTGTGATGGCTAATGCCTCAAGCTCTTGCTTGCGCGCCAGCACGCCAGACTGATCATCACCAGAGCGTTTCACGCGAATCCAATTTGGCCCTAGCCAGATTCCATCTGGGGTAATTACACTTTGATTACCTTGGAGCTGTTTACGTTGGGCAAGCGCTGAGGCCAGATCGTCGGCAAACAGAACATCGTTCAACCAAGGCACACTGGCACCGCTGACTTTTGTGGCTAAACTGCCCGATGCGGATTCACCGTTCATTGTGGCTTCAACCAATGTCATCTGACCTTGGTTTAACTGCAATAAGCGCTCGGCATATTGATCAATAGAAGGCACCACCACCGCTTGAAGCTGCTCGGCTAATACGGTTTCTACCGCTTGCTCCCAACCGCTTTCAACCTGTAATTGATCCGCTAGACGCTTGTTGTTATGCAGCTGCTGGCTTTGCAACCAACGACCAGATTCACCGTCGGTTCCCAAGGCAGCTTGCTGTAATGCTTCTAAGGATGCTTTACGCCCCATCACCGATTGCAATTGGCTTCTGGAGTCGTTTAATTTTTGAGATAACTGCTGCTGCTGTTCGCGTGCACTTTCAACTTGTTGCTGATATTGCGCGGCGTCTTGTTGCTGCTGTTCGAACTGTAATTCTTTTTCGCCAAGCTGCTCATCGAGCATGGCCAATTGCTCTTCGGCTTCATCGCCAATTTGTAACGATTCCAGTTCACGCTGTAATCGTTCGATGCGCTGCTGAATGCGTGTGATATTTTGCTCAAAGTTTTGAATTTGCGTTTTACTAACTTCGGCTAAACGCTGTGGCTCGGCACTTTTTTCGTTGAACCCGTCCCAAGCGTTTTGCCAGTTTTGCATGGCCTCTTCTGCTTGCATCAAGGCTTCTTGGCTGGATTCTTCTTGTGCCAACAAAAGTTCATTTTCTGGCTCAAGTTCCATCAACTGCTCGTCTAGAGCTTCAAGAGCCAGGGCATCGTCTTCTTCTTGCTGGGCAACCGTTGTTTTCGAATCAGCAATTTCTTGAAGGTCACTGTTTAACTGCAACGAACGCTGGCTTTGAAATTGAATACTTTGTTCAAGTCGACCCAGATTACCGCCCAGCTCATAAAATTGAGCTTGGATTTTTTCAAAGTCATCGGTGAGATCCACCAGCACAATGCGCTTTTCTTCAACCTGGCTTTCGTCCTGCACTTGAACAGTTAGCACTTGCTCTAATGCCAACTCTTGCTCGGCTATTACCTGATTTATTTGAACCAGCTCGGCGTCCATATTGCGCCAGCGCATGGCAAATAATTGCGCACGGGTTTGACGCTCATCTTCTTTGAAATTTTTGTATTTCTCAGCGGCTTCGGCTTGGCGTTGTAAACGGCCAATTTGACGCTCTAATTCATCGCGAATATCACTTAAGCGCTCTAAGTTTTCAGTGGTGCGACGAATACGGTTCTCGGTTTCGCGGCGACGTTCTTTGTATTTGGATATGCCCGCTGCTTCTTCAATATAAACTCGAAGCTCTTCTGGTTTTGATTCAATCAGTTTAGAAATCATGCCCTGTTCGATAATAGCATAACTGCGCGGGCCAAGGCCGGTACCCAAAAACAGGTCGGTCACATCACGACGACGACACTTGGTACCGTTCAGGTAATAGATAGACTGACCGTCACGGGTCACTTTACGCTTAAGAGAAATTTCGCTGTATTGGGCGTATTCGCCCTGCAATTTGCCTTCACTGTTATCAAACACCAGCTCGATACTGGCTTGGCCAACCGGCTTACGCCCGGTAGAACCATTAAAGATAACGTCTGTCATGGCGTCGCCACGCAGGTTCTTCGCACTGCTTTCACCCATTACCCAGCGCACCGCGTCGATGGTATTGGACTTGCCACAGCCGTTAGGGCCGACAATACAGGTCAGATTGGTTGGAAATGGTATCTTGGTTGGGTCAACAAAGGATTTGAACCCAGCAAGCTTAATGGACTTAAGTCGCACACGCGCCCCTTTTTATTATTAGTGCTCTAGGGCATCCATCATGATGCTTAGCAAATGATCGCCGTAGTCTTTAAGTGATTTCTCAACTTTCGGCACTTCACGTTTAACCACCCCTTCGAGCAACTGCCCAAAAAAGGTCATACTGTAACTTAACGCATTATTATCAACGGTTAAAGCCATATGGTATGCGCGGTGAATCGCAGGTTGTAAATCTTCTAAAATCCCCTCTAGATATGGGTTTTCTGCTAGAGGGTACGCCATGCGCATTAGGTCAAAGCCTGCTTTTACAACACGCTCAGGGGCTTCAGGGTCGGTACTGTTAGCAATGGCGCGCATTTTTTGCAGTTGTTCAATTAGAGGGTCCAACTGACCGGGTTTCCAAGTATTGGCCACCTTGGATGCCAGCGCGATCAACAGAATAATATAGGTTTCATAAAGGGCACGAACATTGGCGCGGTTCATTTCGGCCACCATGGCGCCGCGACGAGGCAATATATCGATTAAATGACGGCTTTCTAGAATCAGCAAAGCTTCACGTACAGAGCCACGGCTAACTTCTAGATCGTTTGCCACTTTGAGCTCTTGAATACGCTCTTTTGACTGCAATTTACCGGTGATGATTTGATCACCAATATGCTGGGCAATTTGTTCAGATAAACTTTCCGGTGCTTTAAAGCTCATGTGGCCCAAAATCCTGTACAAAATACAAACAGTGCAACCCTGACCCGCAGGATTAAAGGGCTTAGTGTACCACATCGTACGTAATTGACTACGGCGTAAATGCCCTATGCAGCTGACTTAAGTGAGTATTTGCCCCGCCATAAAAAAGCCCCTGCATTTGTTTAATAAACAAACACAAGGGCTTTGTTTTATGCATTGCTTTATGTCCCAATGCTAGAATAGGACGTCAATTAATGCTCACATCAATGCGCTTAGGTGTCTCTGGTTCGGCTTTCGGAATTTCCACTTCTAACACGCCATTGTTGTAACTAGCCAAAACTTTTTGTGAGTCCACATTTTCAGGTAAATGAAATTGGCGCACAAACGAGCCATAGCTGCGCTCCATCGTGTGTACTTTTGCCGCTTTGTTTTCATGCTGACTTGCGCGCTGACCCGATAAGGTCAGTACGCCATCTTGCACATTTAACTTTATTTGATCCTTTTCAACACCCGGCAACTCTGCATGTAAATGAAATGCCTGATCATTTTCACTCACATCCACCACAGGATACCAGTCGGCTTTGGTCATGGTTTGCGCCTGCGCTTTTGATGCTTGCGGGCGGTAACGATTTAGCACGGTTTCCATTTCAGTAAACGGGTCCCAAGTTGATAATCTCATGTGAGCCTCCTTACGTTTTTCATCTCGCTCACAACCGATATAGGATTCAAACGTCCTTTTTCAAGTGTTAAAAATAAACTAAAAAATCGATTATTGATGCCCATCAATATTTAACAATTTAATATTTTTACAAGGTGACTTATGCCCGTTTCTTGCTAATTGGGATAATTCATCCTGTTTCAAGGTCACTAAATAAATAACATTTAAAGGTATAAAAAAACAAAAAAGCACGACCACTTTCATGGGCGTGCTTTTTTAAGCATTAAAACTGTTAAACGTTAAACCGTTATTCAATCATCTTACGTTCAGCGATTAACTGCTCAACCACAGCAGGATCAGCCAAGGTCGAAGTATCACCGAGAGTATCGATTTCATTGGCGGCGATTTTTCGTAAAATCCGGCGCATGATTTTACCGCTGCGTGTTTTTGGTAAGCTTGGGGTTAACTGAATGATATCCGGTGTGGCAATGGCGCCAATCTCATTTCTCACCCAGGTTTTTAATTGCGCTTCTAATTCCTCACAGGGTGTCACGCCGGATTTTAAAATCACATAGGCATAAATACCTTGGCCTTTAATGTCATGAGGGTATCCCACCACCGCCGCTTCTGCGGTGTCTGCATGAGCCACTAATGCACTTTCGATTTCAGCGGTGCCCATTCGATGCCCCGATACATTCAGCACATCATCCACTCGCCCTGTGATCCAGTAATAACCGTCTTCATCCCGGCGCACACCATCACCAGAAAAGTATTTGCCCTCAAAGGTTTTAAAATACGTTTCGACAAACCGTGCATGGTCCCCATAGACACTGCGCATCTGCCCGGGCCAGCTATCAAGCATCACTAAATTACCCTCGCACGCCCCGTCTAACACATTACCTTCACCATCAACGATGGCCGCCATGACACCAGGTAAAGGCTTGGTGGCCGAACCCGGTTTTAAATCCATCGCGCCTGGTAATGGGCTAATTAAAATGCCGCCGGTTTCGGTTTGCCACCAGGTATCCACGATCGGGCATTGGCTATTGCCGATCGTTTTAAAATACCACTCCCATGCTTCAGGGTTGATCGGCTCACCGACACTGCCCAACAAACGAAGACTTTCACGGGTGGTGCCCTCAATGGCTTTATCGCCATGGGCCATTAACGCTCTGATGGCCGTAGGGGCGGTGTAAAGTGTATTAATTTTATGTTTATCCACCACCTTGGCTAAGCGATTCACTTGCGGATAATTGGGCACCCCTTCGAATAATACGGTAGTGGCACCATTGGCTAATGGGCCATAAATCATATAGGTATGGCCCGTTATCCAGCCCACATCTGCGGTGCACCAGTAAATATCCCCCGCTTTATAATTAAACACATGTTCATGGGTGTAAGCGGCATACACAAGATAGCCACCTGTGGTGTGTAATACCCCTTTTGGTTTACCGGTACTGCCAGAGGTGTACAAAATAAACATGGGGTCTTCGGCATTCATTGGCTCGCATGGGCAGTGATCCGATACTTGCTTGAGCATCTCACCGTATTCTACATCTCGGCCTTCTTGCCAGTTCACGTTCACGCCTGTGCGCTTGATCATTAATACTTTTTCAACGCACTGAGCACCTACCTGCGTGAGCGCCTCATCGACACTGGCTTTTAATGGCACGGTTTTACCGCCACGCACACCTTCGTCTGCGGTGATCACCCATTGACTGCCGCAATCTTCAATACGCCCTGCCAAAGCATCGGCACTGAAACCACCAAACACCACAGAATGAATCGCACCTATGCGCGCACACGCCAGCATGGCCAAACTGGCTTCGACGATCATGGGCATATAAAGGGTCACCACATCACCTTTTTGCACACCCATTTCTTTAAGGACATTGGCAAAGCGCGATACCTGTAAATGCAGTTGGGCATAGGTTAACCGGGAATCGTCGGTGGGCTCGTCCCCTTCCCAAATAATGGCCACGTCATTTGCTTTATTTGGTAAATGACGATCAACACAGTTGTGACACACATTTAGCACGCCATCATAAAACCATTTAATGTGCAGATCATCGGCTGCAAAGCTCACGTCTTTGATCTTGGTATAAGGGGTAAACCAATCCAGGCGTTTGCCTTGCGCGGCCCAAAATGCTTCGTTGTCACTCACCGACGCGCCATAAGCCTTGTCATAGCCAGCTGTATTCATTGAGGCTTTATCAGCCCATGCCTTAGGCACCTTGTGCAGCGGGTATTCGCTCATGGTTGATCCTACTTTTATTATTTTTGTATGTATTGTTTAGCCGTATTTAACCGACTATCCCATTTAGATTCAACCATTAGCGCCATAGCCCTGTGTTTGCATAAAAACCCTTGTCGCTATTTGCTCCTTCAACTGACTTTTAACACCCTAGTGCCAAGCACAAGACTTGCTAAACTGGAGAAATAAAAATAAACGGTGATTTTATGGATACCCTGATTAACCCCCAAGGACAAGTTCACTTGGGTGTGCTGCCCACTAGCCCTTTACACATTAACCATTTGGATTTTGATTTACGCAACAACATGGACAAAGCCATCACCGGCTTTCGAAAAAAAATGCGATTTAATCAGTTTCAGTTTATAGGCTTAAGTGGCGATGATTTTATTTTGGGTGTCGCCATCGTCAATCTTAAATGGGTGAGTAATTGTTTTTTATATATTTACCAGCCCAGCACACAGACGTTTAAAGAGTTCTCTTGGTTAAAACCGTTTGCCCTTAACACCAAAACCGACACTCAACCCAATAACGGCCACTGGTCCTTTAAAAGCGGACACAACCACATTGAAATCATCAGCCAAAACCATAAACGACAATTAAAAATTGAATGCGGCAATGCATTAAATGTGAATGTGATAATTGATGAACAACAGTCACCGTTAGATGTATGTTGCCGTGCCGGTTATAGCGGCTGGGTGTATACGCAAAAAAATACCGCCCTGCCCTTTACTGGCCAGATTCAATGGCAAGGCCAAGACATTGCCACGCAGGATTTACTGGCCAGTGTGGATTGGTCATGTGGTTACATGCGCCGCGAAACTTTTTGGCATTGGGCAAGCCTAAGTCATACCACCCAACAAGGTGACGTGGTGGGTTTTAATTTAGCGGCCGGCGTGAATGAAACCAGCTACACCGAAAACGCCCTTTGGGTGAACGGTAACATGATCAAA
>NYTP01000054.1 GCA_002683575.1 Bermanella sp. | reverse complement strand
GTCCATATAATTTAAGTATTCTTGGTTCTCACTGACAACGGACTTCAGTGCACGCAGTAAAGGTGTGACCAGTAAACGACTAACACGACCGTTTAATTTTCCACTGGCAATACGTGCGTAATAGCCTTTACAAAATTCATAATTAAAAGAGGGATTAGCCACCGGATAAACCAAGCGGGCTAATAGTTCACTGTTGTAAGTAACAATATCGCAATCATGCAATGCAATGGATTCTGCTTTTCCAGAGGATAATATGTAGCCCATGCAGTACCAAACATTGCGACCCTTACCCATTTCTTTTGGGGCGAGCCCCATTTCTTGCAGCTCGGCATCCAAGGCTTTTAATCGCGGGCCGTCATTCCATAGTACTCGGTGATGTTGCGGTAGGGTTGAAAAGAATTTTAACGCTTGAATATATTGGTCCCGATCTGCGCGATCAAGGCCGATGACAATCTCACTTAGGTAAGGCACATGCTTAATGTGTTCAATGATGTTGGGCAGTGCTTCACCTTCAAGCTCAGAAAACAATGAGGGTAACAACAAACCGATAGGGCGCTGTTTACTAAAGTTGACCAAATCATTTTCTAAGTCGGCTAAATGACGATCCGTTAGATTATGCAGTGTAGTAATGATGCCATTTTGATAAAAATCAGCCATGGGGCTCCCTAATTTTTAGTTATCATTTATAAGTAAATATCTCATCCAAAATACTGTGCACGCCCTGAGCCCAACCTTCGGGCCCAGTTTTGTCTGAGATGGTAATGTTGCTAACGCGGTTAAGTGGCGGAATGCCATGAACAGGGGATCGAATCACTAGCGCATGGTCGGCTATGTCGAGCATCTGACAATCGTTGTGACTATCGCCAATGGCAATTGTGGTAAATGCTTGGCCTTTCATTTTTTCATAAATACTGGTTAACCAAAGTAGGGCTTTTCCTTTATCGGCATCACCGCAAATATGAATAAATCGGCCACCTTGTAAAACGTTCACGCCTTGTGCTTTTAGTTGGAGAATAAAAGATTGCTTCTGTTGTTCATCCCCTAGCCACAAAACGGGCTCGCCATGTTGGCGTTGAGCTGCAAGGCTAGCCTGCTCTAATGGTAAATCCGTGACCTGTGCGATTTGCTCCGTACTCATCTCATGAAACCCCTGGTACAAATGGGAGAATTCATGGTGCACAGACTCTAGTTTGTCTAACCAGTATTGGTAAGGCTGTACAAATTGTTTAACCCAATATGTTCCTTGCTCGATTGTGTCGTTGGGCTGGGTATCAAAATACCCTTTAGGAATATAGACCGCGGCGCCATTTTCAATAATGAAGGGATGAGAATTGTTGAGGTCATCTCTTAGTTGTTCAATTTCAGCTTGGGTTTTGCTACTACACGCAATCACAGGGATCATATTTTGTGACAAGTAATTAAGCGTATTATCTGCGGCTTGGTGTGAATAATTATTGTGATCGAGTAGTGAGCCATCGAGATCGGTAAAGATCAGCGTTGGGTGTGAAAGGTTATTGAAACCCTGGCGTTTTTGCCGTTGTACAATATGACGCTGATGATCCAAGCTAAAAACATAATCTGCTGTGTGTGCCAGTGTGTTCAATAGGTGTTCAGTAATGCGCTGATAATGTTGGATAAACCGTGCAATATCCTCAGCACTCATGGTGCGACTTTGATCACCCTTAATGTGTGTTAAGTGATTAATTAATTTTTCTTCTTGTTCTAAGCGCCAATTAAACACACATTCAAAACTGGGCGCCTTGAGCATAACGATGCAATCTAGGCGATCGAATAAGGGCTCATACACCAATTTTAATTGTTGGTTGACATACTTGCGCCATATAGCCTGATTGTCTTCATGCTCTTCAAGTGCGTTTGCTGGCAAGGTTAAGGCAGAGTCTGCTTGATGGCAGGCACCTACGCACCAACCCTCTAAAATAATAATGGCTGGTTTATCGCTGACATGTGTCCAGTGTTCTTCGTCAAAGCGATCGTCGATTGCTTTATTAAAGCGCGGTACGCAGACCACTTGCGCACCGTTATGTGACACCAGTGCATCCAATGTTTCATGAGTGAGCATGATGTCATGGGTGCCCGGTACACCTCGGGTCGCTAAAAGGGGGTGGATGTTATGCGCAAGGTGTTGACGTTCACTGTGGGTGTAATAAAAGTCATCAAGTGAAAGGCTAACGGCGTTTAAATCGTATTTTTGTGAAAAGATTTCCAGTAAAAGGTCCGATAAGGTGCTCTTACCTGATCCCTGTGCACCATTGATGCCCACGATAATGGGTTTGTTGTTATTTTGGTGCAAGTTGACTAATTCACGAGCCAAAGGCGCAAAAAAATCAACGGCTTGGCCTATATACTCGCTTCCAAGCTGATGTTTTTTTGCAAATTCAGTTAAATCTAGTTGACTCATATTTTTTAACTGCCTGTATTCATTAGGTTTTTACTGGCTATTTTATATAGAGCAATTTCTGTGCCCTTGTGATTTTTGGCTTAACCTTAAAGCACAATCATGGCTATAATTAATCGTGTTCAACTAAAATAAGCGTTTCATGTCGACATTACTTTTTCGTGAAGCTTTGGCTAAAGATGCCAAAGATGTTTTAAATATTGTGAATCAGGCTTACCGCACAGAAGGGGGCTGGACCACTGAAAGCCACCTTGTGGTGGGGGATAGGCTAGTGGAAACGGATTACCTAGCCGGGTTAGCTGAGGAAAATAGACAGATTTTATTGGCCTTAGAAAACCAGCAGGTGGTGGGCTGTATTGAAATTCAAATAGAAGGTGTTCATGCACACCTTGGTATGCTGGCAGTCTTACCAGACAAACAAAATCAAGGTATTGCATCACAATTACTTAGCCAAGCAGAAACGCTTGCCAAGCAAACTTACCAGGCTAAAGAAGCGGTTATGCTGGTGTTGGATGTGCGTGAAGAGTTGCTGCAGTATTATTATCGTAAAGGGTATAAACGGGCGGATGAATACGTACCGTTTCCCATGCACTTAAATGTGGGTAAACCCATAAACCAAAACCTAATGTTTGAGAAAATTATAAAGCCTTTATAGGTTTGGCAGGTTAATACACACATTTAATGATCCTTCATTAAATGTGTGTACCTCTATATTCCCCCGCAATCTTAAAATTTATCGTTTAGATAGATTACGTCCTGAAACACGATTTTATGAGACCTTCTTGCTCGGCTTTGTCTAAACTAAAGACAATATCCCCAAAAGGGATTCGCAGTTAATCTGCATCACATATACATGGTCGTAGAACCTCATAAGGGAGATCGACGTATGTTTTCTAATATGCACACGCATGGCGTGCAAGAGTTGCACGTTTGCCAGCAAGGTCCGCTTAATGCGGTGGTCGCCCTTCACAACTTACGCTTAGGTCCTGCACTGGGTGGATGTCGCTTCATCGAATACGATTGTGAACTCAACGCCATTGAAGATGCCATGCGCTTAGCCCGTGGCATGAGCTATAAAGCAGCCCTTGCACGGGTCCCTCATGGCGGCGGTAAAGCGGTCATCATGAGACCCAAAGGGGAATTTGATCGCCATGAATTATTTAAATTGTTTGGCCAGTTTATTCAAAGTCTGGGTGGTCGATATATTACCGCCATGGACAGTGGCACCACTGTGTCAGACATGGATATTTTAGCCAGCCAAACGGCGTTTGTGAGTAGCTCAAGTAACATAGGTGATCCATCACCTACCACTGCACATGGCANGTTCTTGGGCATTCAATGTGCGGTGCATTTTTTAACTGGTCAATCATTGCAGGGTTTGACAGTNGCGATACAGGGTTTAGGGCATGTTGGTTGGCGCTTGGCACAACAATTACACAGCCAAGGCTGTCATCTTATTGTGTGTGATATTGACGAGGCAAAAACACAAAAGGCGCAACAGCAATTCTCAGCCAAGGTGGTGAGCATCAATGATATTTACCAACAGTCCTGTGATGTATTTAGCCCTTGTGGTTTAGGTGGTGTGTTAAATAAAACATCGGTGTCACAACTTAATTGTAAAATTATTGCAGGGTGTGCGAACAATCAGTTAGAACACGACGCGGTAGCCCAAGAGATTCATGACAAAAATATTTTATATGTACCTGATTATGTCATTAATAGTGGTGGTTTGGTATTTGCCTCTTCCAGCTATCGAGGTATGAATGGACAGCAAATTCAGCATGAAGTGAATAAATTAAAAGACACCTTAGAAAAAATATTTGTGTTAGCCAAACAAAAAAATATTGCCACAAATGTTATTGCAAACCAAATGGCTGAAAAAATCTTATACGGTGACCCCCGTCAGCCTGATTGGATTTTGGAGGCCGTATGAAAGCGATCACACAAGCACCTATTGAGGCACAAGGCCATCAACCCTTGATGGCATTTTCATTAGAAAAAATTCAATTTTTAGACACAGACGGCAATTGGTTATGCGAGCGTCCAAGTTTCGCCAGTGATCAATGGCTTGTGCAAGCTTATAAGCACATGGTGCTAAACCGAGTGTTTGATAGCAAGGCCATCGCATTGCAACGAACCGGGCAGATGGGCACGTATCCATCCAGTCTTGGTCAAGAAGCGTTTGGCACCGCCATCGGTATGGCGTTGCAAAAAGATGACGTATTTGTGCCTTATTATCGCGATCATGGTGCCCATTTATTACGTGGGCACAAAATGAGTGACTTACTTTTATATTGGGGCGGTGATGAACGCGGATCCGCGAGCGGGCCTCAACAAGACTTTCCTATTTGTGTGCCCATTGCTACACAAATTACCCATGCAGCGGGTGCTGCTGCGGCGTTAAAAATAAAAGGCCAAGATCAAATAGCGCTTGTGACAATTGGGGATGGCGGCACGTCAAAAGGGGATTTTTTTGAAAGCTTAAATGTGGCCGGAGCATGGCAATTGCCCTTGGTGGTTGTGGTGAATAACAACCAATATGCCATTTCGGTGCCTCGCGAAATTCAATGTGGCGCGCCTACCTTGGCACAAAAAGCCATTGGTGCGGGTATTCATGGTGTACAAGTGGATGGCAATGATGTGGTGGCTGTTTATCAGGCCATTTTAGAAGCGCGTCAGCGAGCACATCTCCATAAAGGCGCTACGTTAATTGAAGCGATGACTTATCGCTTGGGCGATCACACCACGGCCGATGATGCCAGTCGCTACCGTTCAAATGAAGAAGTGAAACAAGCCTGGTTAAACGAGCCGATTAAACGACTTCAAACCGCGTTGCATCAACTCAACCTTTGGAGCGCTGAGCAAGAGCAAGCTTGGCAACAGCAATGCGGCGAACAAGTGGATCAAGCAGTACAAACATACCTCAACATAAAACCCGATAGCGCCGAAAGTATGTTTGATTATTTATATCAAGACTGGCCTGAGGTCATGAACGAACAGCTGGATCTATTGGCCGATAAACTCGCTCGGCAACAGCACAAATAACATTGCACCCGTGGAGGTGGATATGTCTCAACACCATCAACAACCAGTGCCAGCAACACAAGAATGCACCTTACTCGAAGCGGTGAATTTAGCCTTGCATTATGAAATGCACCATGACGAGTCCGTCGTCGTATTAGGCGAAGACGTTGGCACGAACGGCGGGGTATTTCGAGCCACATCGGGATTAAAAGAGACCTTTGGTTTTAAACGCGTCATGGATACCCCATTAGCTGAAGCACTCATTGCCGGTTTATCGGTTGGCATGGCATCACAAGGATTAAAACCCGTGGCAGAAATTCAGTTTATGGGATTTATTTTCCCCGCTTTTGAACATTTATTTTGTCATGCAGGGCGCATGCGTAATCGCACTCGTGGCCGCATGACCTGCCCAATGGTGTTACGCGCGCCATATGGTGGCGGCATTCATGCGCCGGAGCATCACAGTGAAAGCACCGAGGCATTAATTGCACACACCCCTGGCATTCGCGTGGTCATTCCGTCCTCTCCTGCCCGTGCTTATGGTTTGTTATTAGCCGCCATACGTGACCCTGACCCGGTTGTTTTTCTTGAACCCAAACGCATTTACCGAGGCACCAAACTCAACATTTTAGACGATGGCCAAGCATTACCTTTAGATACCTGCTTTACCTTACGAACAGGCACCGATGTTACTCTGATCAGCTGGGGAGCGTGTATTGCAGATACACTCGAAGCAGCCGATGCATTGTCTGAAAAAGGTATATCGGCAGAGGTTATTGATGTGGCCACCATCAAACCTTTAGATATACACACCATGATCATGTCAGTGGCCAGTACGGGACGCTGTGTCATTGTTCATGAGGCCGCTCGTTCATTTGCCGTGGGGGCGGAAATCGCGGCACAAATTAGTGAAAAATGTTTTTTAAATTTACTTGCCCCCGTGCAGCGCGTAACCGGGTTTGATACCCACATGCCTTATTTCAGAAATGAACAATATTATTTGCCTAACAGCAAAGACATAGTTGCGGCAGTCGATAGATGCTTTAAAGAGGCATGATATGCCACTCTTAATTTTACAAAAATGAACAAAATTATTTGTCTAACAGCAAAGACATAGTGGCGAGCGTTGAGAAATGCTTTAAAGAATAGATGTTGAACATGAGATGTGAGATGTGAGATGTGAAATGTGAAATGTGAAATGTGAAATGTGAAATGTGAAATGTGAAATGTGAAATG
>NYTP01000053.1 GCA_002683575.1 Bermanella sp. | reverse complement strand
GACGAAGGCATGGTGGTATTGGATAGCACACCGTTCTACGGTGAATCAGGCGGCCAGGCCGGTGATACAGGCTTGCTAACTGGCGAAGGTGCTGAATTCATCGTGACCGACACCACCAAAGAGCAGAAAAACCACCTGCATCATGGTGAAGTGAAGTCCGGCACATTAAAGGTGGGTAGTGCATTAACCGCCAGTGTAGATGAACACAAGCGTCAGCAAACAGCTTTACACCACTCGGCCACGCACCTGTTGCATGCCGCGCTGCGTGAAACCTTAGGCGACCATGTTCAACAAAAAGGTTCATTGTGTACCTATGATCGCTTACGTTTTGACTTTGCTCATTTTGAAGCCATGACGGCGGATGAATTAAGCGCGGTTGAGCGCAAGGTAAACGAGCAAATTCGTGTGAACACCGCGGTGAGCACTCAGTTAATGGATATTGAGTCTGCCAAAGCCAATGGTGCCATGGCACTGTTTGGTGAAAAGTATGACGACGAAGTGCGTGTACTTTCAATGGGTAGTGATAATTTCTCAGTGGAGCTATGTGGCGGTACTCACGCGCAGCGCACCGGCGATATTGGTTTCTTAAAAGTGGTAAGCGAAAGCGGTATTGCCGCAGGCGTTCGCCGTGTTGAAGCCGTCGTAGGCGAGGCCGCTTACGATTACATCACGAATATGGAAAACACCATCAGCGCGATTGCGACTCAAGTTAAAGCCAATCGTGAATCGGTACTGGGTAAAGTCGAAGCGGCAATCAGTAAAAACCGACAGCTTGAAAAAGACGTACAACAGTTGAAAGCGAAATTGGCATCCGGTGCCGGTACGGACCTAGCTGCAGGCGCTAAGCAAATTAATGGCGTAAATGTATTGGCTGCACAGCTAGAAGGAGCGGATGTACCGGCTATGCGCGGCGCCATGGATCAGCTTAAAAACAAATTGGGCAGTGCCGTTATCTTGTTAGCCAGCAGCGAAGGTGAAAAAGTCACCTTAATCGCCGGTGTAACAAAAGACCTGTTGGGCAAAGCCAAGGCTGGGGATATTGTGAAAGAAATGGCCCCGTACGTAGATGGTCGTGGTGGCGGTAAGCCAGACATGGCTCAGGCAGGTGGTAAGAAACCCGAAGGCATCGCCGACGCATTAGCGGCATTTGAGCAATGGGCTAACGCTAATCTTTAGTTCCTTACTTGCGTAAAGCTGGGTTAATTACCCAGTTTTACCTGAAATAGGCTAGGGTGAAACCCCATAGGTTGGTACTGAGCAAGCGGGTTTCAGTGGCCACCAGAGCGCCTATTAAGTAAGAGTAGAAGACGGTTTCGAACACCTCGGCTTGAGTGGATTAAGTGCAAATGGTCGAAAGGCCCTGAAATGTCTTAATTTATGCCTTCTCCAGCCTATTTTCTCTCTCGTATCTAGTTCCAAATTGGCGACAATTAGTGTCTAATTGTCGCCCAAATTTTGTCCTCTTTTTGAAGAGCCTGAAACCATGGCATTGTACGTACATAAATATGGCGGCACCTCGGTCGGAAGCGTTGAGCGAATCGAAGGCGTTGCAGAAAAAATTAAGAAGTTCAAAGACGAAGGTCACGACATTGTTGTGGCGGTGAGTGCTATGAGTGGTGAGACCAATCGTCTGATTGGGCTCGCAAACGCCATTAGTGATCAACCTACTCCTCGTGAAATGGACGTTCTGGTCAGCACCGGTGAACAGGTGACCATTGCCTTGCTGAGCATGGCGTTGAACAAGCGTGGCGTACCTGCTCGCTCTTATACGGGCTCACAAGTGAAGATACTGACAGACAGTTCTCACATGAAAGCGCGCATTCAAGACATAGATACCAAGAAGATTCGCGGCGATCTCGATGAAGGTCGAGTTGTAATCGTTGCCGGTTTCCAAGGTGTGGATGACGACGGCAATATAACTACCCTAGGTCGTGGTGGGTCGGATACCACAGGTGTTGCATTGGCCGCCGCGCTCAATGCAGACGAATGTCATATTTATACCGATGTGGATGGTGTTTACACCACAGACCCTCGTGTGGTGGAGAAAGCCCGCCGCATGGATAAGATTACATTTGAAGAAATGCTTGAAATGGCCAGTCTTGGCTCAAAAGTATTGCAAATTCGCTCTGTGGAATTTGCGGGTAAATATAAAGTGCCACTGCGTGTATTGCACAGCAGTAAAGAAGGCAACGGCACCCTTATTACAATAGAGGATGATGAATCAGTGGAACAGCCAGTTATCTCCGGAATTGCATTTAACCGTGACGAAGCCAAATTAACCGTTCTGGGTGTGCCAGATATTCCTGGTGTGGCGTCTAAAATTTTAGGCCCAGTCAGCGCTGCGAATATCGAAGTGGACATGATTGTGCAGAACGTTGCGGCGGATAAAACCACCGATTTCACCTTTACCGTTCATCGTAATGATTACACCAAAACCGAAGCGGTATTACGTGAAGTGGCTCAAAGCTTGGGCGCTCGTGAAGTTGCGGGGAACAATGACATTGCTAAAGTGTCTCTTGTGGGTGTGGGTATGCGAAGCCATGCCGGTGTTGCCAGTAAGATGTTTGATGTCTTGGCGCAAGAGAATATCAACATTCAAATCATCTCAACTTCTGAGATCAAAATTTCTGTGGTCATCGACGAAAAATATCTAGAGCTTGCTGTGCGCGCATTGCACACCGCATTTGATCTAGACGACGATGCCAAGTAATAAAGAAGAACGTCAAGGATAGGCAGCTTCTAGCAAAAACGCGTTGTTAACCCATCGCACCCTAGGTACACGGCCAGTAAGCCTCTAATTTGACCCTTTCCATAACTAAATATTATGGAAAGGTTGGATATGGGGCTTTTAATTTTTCAAAGCTGGTCAATAATAAATCTTATGGATGCTCGTTTTGTCACAAAGCGAGGATTAAAGTGGTCTGCTAAAGCAGTGCTGACCACATGTTCAGGAGAATAGAATGCTTATTTTAACGCGTCGTGTTGGTGAAACTCTTATGGTTGGTGATGAAGTCACCGTTACTGTTTTAGGAGTTAAAGGCAACCAAGTTCGAATCGGTGTAAATGCGCCAAAAGAAGTCGCGGTTCATCGTGAAGAAATTTACCAGCGTATCCAAAATGAAAAAGATCAGCCGTCTGAAGACTGATTTTGCGCTAATGTGTTAATTTCATTGAAATTTTTCTTTTAATTTTTCTATGAAGTGGTAACATACGCCGCGTGTTGGAGAGATGGCCGAGTGGCTGAAGGCGCACCCCTGCTAAGGGTGTATAGGAGAAATCTTATCGAGGGTTCGAATCCCTCTCTCTCCGCCATCACAACTCTTTTTATTAATACCTTCGAGTAAAAATAAAAAGTGGCGATAGTTGACTAATATTTTAGTTTATCTATAATTCGCCGCCCCAAACGATGCGCTCATAGCTCAGCTGGATAGAGTACCTGGCTACGAACCAGGCGGTCGGAGGTTCGAATCCTCCTGAGCGCACCATCTTTTAAACAGTCACTGATTCTGTTTTAAAGAGAGTTTGAAGATTATTTATAATCTTATTTATCAGTCTTGCGCTCATAGCTCAGCTGGATAGAGTACCTGGCTACGAACCAGGCGGTCGGAGGTTCGAATCCTCCTGAGCGCACCAGATTCAAGAAAAACCTGCATTTTAATGCAGGTTTTTTTTTGCCTCGAGTTTGTGGCTTTAAAGCAAGATGCGCTCAGGTGGGTGAGAACCTTTAGGTCGCTCTCGCGCGTCCATGCACTTCGCGACATTAGTTAATCCCTTCACGTCGCGGTACTGAAGGCAAGACCGACGCAGTCGCCCGTAGGGGGCGCGAAGCGCAGTCAGTACTCCTATTGAGTGTTTCGGTAAACATTTTTGTTTATGGCACCAGTTTCAGTGCAAGTGTATTTCTGGTTTATCGCGACATACTTCAACCTTTTCAATCTGGATAATTAAAGCCAATACATTTTTTCCTCGGGAAAGTATCCCCGCCCCCTCTTGTCTCACCAAAGTCGCTTCGACTTCATATGTTTAATTAGGCTTTGGTTGGCGCTATGGATCTAGATTATACATAATGAGATTTTATTACCTTGCAAGGTAGGGAAGCTTGCAAGGTCCTATGATTTAAATGTTAGCCCGTTGGGAATGTTATGACTAAAGGTAAGATTTTAGAATTGACCGCAGAGGGGGCAGAGATTGCATTGAAGCAGGCGGTCGACAGCAGCGTGCTCAGTGAAGTGCCTATTGTAGGCTCCATCGTCAAGCTCTACTCGATTGGCTCCTCTATTCGGGATAACCTTTACACACAGAAGGTACGCCAATTTCTAGTGGCGATAAATGAGATTCCAGAGGAAAAGCAATTAGAGTTCCGAGAAGCAGTTATATCCAGTTCAGAAGAAAGCGAAAAGCTTGTGCAGAAAATTCTGCTAGTTATCGAGTCCCAATCTGACATTGAAAAATCAGATCTGATTGCGAATCTATTTTTGGCTTACTTAGATGGAGTTATAGATGGTGCAGGCTTCAGACGCTCACTCGACGTGACTGCTGCATATTTCCTAGATGACCTCTTTCAGTTTTTAAAAGGAGATGGTTTTCACGGATTTATGTGCGAGAAATACGAAGATTTAGAACGGAGAGGGCTTGCAAGTCTAGTTGGCTCGCCGTTGATAGCTTTTGATAACACTACTTCCGATGAGCTCAGACGAGATGGTTGGCAGGAGGGTGCGGACGCAGTCCTCTTTAAGTCTACATCCTTCGGCAGCAATTTCCAGAAGGCATACCACAATGGTGCCAGACTTAGGAAGAAGTCTGAGACTAGTGGCTAACAAAGCCATCATGCTGACAGCTTTTCCGTCGCTTGTTTTTGCGTCAAAAAAGACTGCCACAAAAAACAACCAACTACAAAGCTGCGGCATATGGCGGCGTTATATCTAGGAGTTATAAATTGAGTCGATTAGATGAGGCATTAAAAGGATTTTGTTGGGGGCTGGGTTTTGCAATCTCGAGTGTATTGGTTTATGTTGCATTTTTGATGTATGCACATGCTGGAATTTTATATAAAAACTAAAAAGTTATCGAGGATTTATACCAAGAAGACTTCGCCAATTATTCAGAGTTTCTTCAGCCTGAAGTTATTAATTTTAAAATTCATAATAATGGAATTGTGATTAATAGTAAGGCTAAAGAAACAGGGTCTCATAGTATTTTAAAGGATATGGCTAGATTACGATTTACTTTGTTTGGAAACGAATCCAGAAACTCTAATCCCAACTTCATTGGTATTTGCAATCAAAGCTTAGCCACAGAGCATTCAGGTGATGAATGGTCATACTACCAAACTGATTGTGAAATAAAGTTCGGTAACCCTGAAGATGTTAAAAACATTAAAGTCACAATATCAAGTTAATGATATAACAAAGTCACCCAGTGTCGCTAGCAAACTGGTGAACTCGTTTCACTCGCTTTTGGTGGCAGGCATTAAATGTCAGGAGTTATGAATATTATCCCTCGTTTCAAAAAGGTAGAAGCCCTGGTATTTGGTATTACGGCTCCCGTTTTGCTTGTCGGCTACACAACCCTTATGCTTCTCACAAATGAAGCTGTTTTTTGGGGCCGAAGTTCAATAGCCGTTTATCATGGAATGAGCGCTTACCTTGTTTCGCTCCTTTGGCTCGGTATTTCGGGGCTGCTTGTTGGACATTTCTTCCTCAGGACATTTCACCTGCTGCGGCGGTCAAGTCATAAGATTTATATGTGGTTATCGGCTATTTTGTTGTCGGTGGGCTTGGTGTCGGCGATTGTGCTGGCTTAAATATTTAAAAAGGCGCATCAGTACGCGGCGTATGGCCGCCACTGTGCTTGGCGATACAGATATTGATATGAAAAAAGTCTTATTGTTAGTCGAAGTTATCGTATGTATTTTACCCCTTTTTATATTATGGATTCCTGGCGCTTTTTTCACTGCGTTATATTTTTACCTTTCGATAACTAAAGATCGCAGTTTAACTGGTACATCTTTTGATATAATAATTCCCACTATATTCGGCTTTTTAGGGATAATCGGTTTGTTAAATGCTATGTATTCAATCTTAATGGATACAGCACCAGTTAAACGAAAATGTTTAACCACCCTTGTTTTCATGTGTTGTGGTGTTTTTTCCGTTAACTATATTGTGTTTAGTGCAAGAGACATTGGCCCGCTAATTATATTTTCACTAATACCAACATTAAGTAGTGCTCATGTAGGTGTTAGGTATTTTCAACTTATGAAAAAGCCTTTTAACAATACGCTTAAATGAGTTACGCCAAAAAAGACCGCCTACACTGGACTGCCTTAGGCAGCCCTTTAGCTAAAACGCTAACCTTCCTTAATAAGACGCAAACCAATTCTGTTACGATAATAATCTGCGCCATTTATCCACCGCATCACCAAACTCTTTCGTGAATATAAAAGCTTTGCGGTGGATAGTTAGGCGCGAAGCGGGGGCCGGGGTGCAACGCCGAAAAAGAAAACAGTGCTGGCCTGAACGATTCAGAAGCCAGAAATCTATATATGTAACAAAGTTAAGAGAGCGCACTTGCGGAAAATGAATAGGGCTCAGTGCGCCCTATTACAAAACAAAGTAATTTCAGAGCCAAACCCTAAATCACATGCACCCCAAACTCATCCAACATCTTAATTAACTGAATCAACGGCAGACCAATTAAGGTATTCGGATCATTCCCCTCTAAGCGCTCAAACAAACTAATCCCTAGCCCTTCAGACTTAAAACTGCCCGCGCAGTTATACGGCTCTTCTTTCTTTAGGTAGTTTTCAATTTGTTGATCCGTCAGTTCACGGAAGTACACATAAAAGGGCTCAACGATTTCCTGGTATTGATTGGTAGCAGCGTTAAATACACACAGACTGGTATAAAAAGTAACGGTTCGACCGCTGGCGTTTTTAAGTTGCTCTACGGCCTTCTCAAAGTCACCTGGCTTGCCGATGATTTTGCCATCTAGGGTGGCACATTGGTCGCTGGCTATGATAATAGACTGTGGGTGGCGTTCAGCTATGGCTTGGGCCTTCAATCTGGCTAAGCGCTCTACCATGTCTTTTGGGTGTTCGTTTTTTAATGGGGTTTCATCGATGTCTGGGCTATCGCAATCGAAGCTTAAATCAAGCTTTTCGAGTAAGGCTTTACGGAAGGGGGAGCTTGAGCCTAAAACTAAACGGGCCATGTCTATCTGCCAAATAATGAAGTTGGCGTAAGTGTAAGGTATTTTAGGCAAAAAAAAACAGGCCCTAAGGCCTGCTTTTAAGAATTTGGCGAAAGCCAAATTACTTGGCTAGGTTTTCGTTCGCGAAATCCCAGTTTACTAGCGCCCAGAAACCTTTTAGGTAATCAGGACGTACATTGCGGTAGTCAATGTAGTAAGCGTGTTCCCAAAGGTCCACAGTGATAAGCGGAGTTACGCCGTCTTCTGTGATTGGGGTGCCGGCGTTAGACGTGTTAACGATGTCTAGAGAGCCGTCTGCTTTTTTAACTAACCAAGTCCAGCTAGAACCGAAGTTGTTAACCGCTGAATCGTTGAATTTAGCTTGGAATTCTTCGAAAGAACCAAATGCTGCGTTGATTGCGTCTGCAATTGCGCCAGTTGGTGCGCCGCCGCCGTTAGGGCTTAGGCTGTTCCAGTAGAAGGTGTGGTTCCAGATTTGAGCCGCGTTGTTGAAAATACCGCCAGAAGCCGTTTTAACGATTTCTTCTAGAGATTTGCTGGCTAGATCAGTACCTTCTACTAAACCGTTTAGTTTAGTAACGTAGGTGTTGTGGTGTTTGCCGTGGTGAAAATCAAGGGTCTCAGCGGAGATATGTGGCTCTAAAGCATCTTTTGCATATGGTAGTGCTGGTAGTTCGAACGCCATGTTGGGCTCCCGTTATTTTGGTGTGGACTCTCATCATCAATACTCAGGGCTTGGAAACCTTGAGCACCTAAAATAGGTGCCTGAATAATAGCACTAGATTCCGTGGCTTTCTATTGATCTACTGGACAAATGAATTCTGCACTGTGAACAAATTAACCAAATTCAGCATGTTGGCTTGCCAAAAATCAATCAGATGCCACAATGAGCCAAATTAATGAGTAAGCTTTAAGCATTATGAATAAAGATAAAGAACCAGAGCAATTAGCTTCCATCGCCTTGAGCCGAGAAGAAATCGCCAGCCGTCAGCGCACCAGTGCAAAACCCCGTGTGCAGTCTAGTCCGTCAAAATCGTCAGGTGCCCCTAAGGTATTATGGGCGTTAACGGTGTTTGCCCTTGTTTTTTGTGTGGCTTTACTGGTGGAACTTTACAGTGTTAAAAAGCAATCGGATTTGCAATTACAAGCGCTCACTATTTTGCAGGAAAAGCTCACTTCCACCGATGAGCAAGCTAACTTATCTGTTGATGCCGTGAAAATTTTACTTAACGAGCAAGATCATGAAATTCGTAAGCTGTGGGATCTTGCCAATAAGCGAAATAAAAAGGACATTGCTAAAAATAAAGATCGCTTAAGTGATCAAAGTAAGGTGTTGACCAAACAAGGCGGTAAAATTGATCTGCTAAATAAAGAAGTCAGCCAGGTTGAAAATAGCATCGCCCAAAAAGTGCAAGCAGGCGTTAAGCCCTTACTTAATGATGCGGAGCAAAATAAAGCGAAATTGGCCTTGCTTGAAAATAAACTGGATACAGCGCTAGCGGGTTTACCAAAAAACATTAGTAAAACCCTAGATGACCACGGCAAAGGTATTAAGGCTATGGACGCAACGCGTTTACAACTCATGAGACGTATTCAGGGTTTAGAAAAAGAACTGAAAGCGGTAAAAGCGTCACAAGCTAAAACGCCAGCTGTTCAACCTTAAGTAAAATTCACATTGATGATCAAAGCCCTTTATGGGCTTTTTTTATGGGTAGCGTATGTTAATTCAACAACTACAAGAGCAACTTAAGCAAGCCTGCTTTGAGGACTTTGATGCATTTTCAAATGCGGTATTGCAGCATGATAAACAGGACAGTCTTCAGACGGTGTTAGCCTGCGGCTTGCGCTGCTCTAATTTATCGCAAGCCTTTGCGTTGGCTTATCGTTGTGCATTACAAGCTTTGGTACCTGCACTTAAACAAGATCAGTGGGCATCCATGTGCGTGACTGAGCGTGAAGGTAATCATCCTAAGCAAATTAAAACTCAGTTAAACAAACAGGGTTGTGTGAGTGGCGAAAAAAGTTTTGTCACCATGGCGGGGTTATCTGAGCAGCTGTTGGTCATTTGCAAGCAAGGTGAACAAGGTGGCCAGCCAATATTAAAAGCGGTATTAGTAAATGCGGATCAGCCCGGTGTGACGGTTACACTCATGCCGGCGATGAATATGCTCAGTGAGATTCCCCATGGTGTGCTATCGCTTGAAGATGCCCAAGGCGAGGTGTTAAACGGCGATGGTCATAGTGACTATAGTCGGGTGTTTCGTGTGCTTGAGGATACGCATATTCTATTAGCGGCCAGTTGCTTGATTTTAAATCAGGCTTATCGGTTCAAGTTATCCGGTGTGATGCAAAGGGCACTGGGCTTAGTGAGTTTTCTTTTATCACTCAAGCTGCAACCCTGCAATTGGTTGAGTGTACAGCTTGCCGCTGGCTTTGATCAGTTCTCGGAATTATGTGAAATGTTTGAGCCGTTTTTAGGCCAATGTGGCGCGGAATTTGAAGCGCGCTGGTATAAGGATAAAAAGATATTTTCACTTGCGTCAGGTGCGCGTCAGGCTCGCACAGACAAAGCGTTAGCGGAATTATTAAACCGCTAATCGTTTAAGAGTGATGATTGAATGCTCAGTGTTTATAGATTAGATAAGGGTTTATGTCTGCTTAAGGTCTTGGTGTTGAAACCAAGGTGCCCTGGTTCATGACACCATTGCTGTAGTGATTGCCATAACTGGACTCATACTGAGTATTAACGGGGATGACTGCAGGTGGTGGCGTGAACTGATTATTGCTTTGGGTCGGTACGTTCTTATCATCGTTCAAAGATAAGATTTCTTCTTCGCTTGCTTCAGGAATTAAATCGATGCCATTACCTTGCATGTCTAAACGGGTTTCATCTAGTTCATTAAGATCAAGGCGGTTTAATTCGATGCTTTGGGCGGTTGTGCGCTTGTAGCGGTAAGTGCTGCTGTAGTCGTAATGATGCGGGCGCTCTTTCGCTTGATTAACGGCATCGATGACATCGTTGGCGTAATAGTTATCCATGGGCTCGATGGCATGGAGATGAAAACTTAGGCTGACTAAAATAAATAATAACGTCTTCATAAATATCTATTCTTATTTTTGGTTAAATCAACGCTATGGCCTTGGTGTGCTGGAGATGTTGCCATTGGTTGTTAGGTTTCGAGTCGTCACTGTATCACCTCGTGGAAACTGGTGAAATATTTCAGGCACAAATTTTTCATTACTCGGCGGGATCACAGCGGGTGCTTGTAAGGTAATGCTGGTTTCTTGCTCGGTGGTGGATTGTTCTAAATTGTTTTGCAACGTACGGGTTTGTTCTTCATCAGGAATGGTGTCGGGTGTGCTAACTTTACCAGCGGCGGTGGGCTGCAGTGCCCCTTCTAAGCGTTCTTGTTCCAGCGCTTGGCTGCCCAGTTTGGGTAAGTCAAAAGACTGAGATGTGCTGCGGTTATACCAATAACGATTGGAATAATTCACTTTACGATCATTTCGCTGGGCTTCTAAAACAGCCGCTTCAATGTCGTTGCCATAATAATCTTCACCCATGCGTATATTGTCTTCTGCCAACGCAAAAGGCAGTAAAAAACAAACGGGTGCCAGTATCAGCAAAAATTTGCCGCTTTTTTTGATTATCCGTTCCATGATGATAAATTCCAGTCGTACTTGTTTTGTTATTTTTTGTAATTATGTCATCATACCGGAATAATTAAAGCGTGTTACCTCTTAGCCATTAAGAGGCGCATAGAGTCTAAAAATGATAAAAATAATAATCACATTTTTCGCAACATTCGTACTAGTTTCCACGTCCGGCTGCCTGCATATTTACCAATCCTTAGGTCATAACTTTGGGGCTTACATTGCCACTGTTTCCGGTAAGGAATACTCGCAAGTGGGGAATCGCTGGGATTATGAAAACAAAGCCCTGCTTTACGTGTACCGCCCAGACAGTGAATGGGCGTCTGATGAAATTGAAGCGCCCAGTTTCTATTTAGACGACGAACGTATATTTAATATCCGCGCCAATGGCTACACCTGGTTTGAACTTGAGCCCGGCGAGTATGAAGTGGTCATGCGTCGCCCTTTGATGGGGCTTGAAGGCATTGCCACAGACAGCTTTGANTTTGACCTTAAACGCATTGCNCAAATGAATTTAGCGGTAGAAGCGGATAACGTTTATTTTTTGCGCTACAGCGAAATAGACCCACCTGAACTTGAGCATCAAACACTTGAAGAGGACATGCCTTTAGGGGATGGCCCATTAATGTTGGTGTCCACAGACCTTGCTCATAATGAACTTGAAGTAACGCGTATGCTGCCAGAAGGTGGCCGGTTTATTAAATCCCAAGGCCCGCTTAGTGAAGATGAGCTAGAAGAAGTCTTTGATAGCCGAGTGATTGACCTGAGCGAAGAAGAGCAAGAAGACAGCAATACCATGAAATGGTGGTGGTAAGCGGCCATCTGCCGGTTACGTCCTTTTGAGCCATCATGCTACAATACCATCACAACTATTAATTTGATTATTGAGAGACCCTGCCATGACTGTGATCAAGCAAGAAGATCTGATCCAGAGTGTTGCTGATGCCCTTCAGTATATTTCTTACTACCATCCCCTTGATTTCATTAAAGCAATGGAAGAAGCCTACGAGACAGAAGAGAGCCAAGGTGCCAAAGACGCCATTGCTCAGATTCTCATCAACTCTCGTATGTGCGCCATGGGCCATCGTCCTATTTGCCAAGATACCGGTATCGTAACCGTATTTTTGACCATCGGTATGGACGTTAAATTTGAAGACGCCACCATGGACGTTGAAGCCATGGCCAACGAAGGTGTTCGTCGTGCTTATTTACTGCCTGACAACATCTTACGTGCATCTGTATTAGCAGACCCAGATGGTAAGCGTCAAAACACCAAAGATAATACGCCTGCGGTTATTCATACCAAGCTGGTTCAAGGTAATACGGTTGATGTGCATGTGGCAGCCAAAGGCGGCGGCTCTGAAGCCAAGTCTAAATTTGCCATGTTGAACCCGTCTGATTCAGTGGTGGATTGGGTACTTGAGCAAATTCCTAAAATGGGTGCAGGCTGGTGTCCACCAGGTATGTTGGGCATAGGCATTGGCGGTACGGCTGAAAAAGCCATGATGATCGCCAAAGAAGCCTTATTAGAGCCGATTAACATCAAAGAGTTACAGGCTCGTGGTGCGCAAAACCGTTCTGAAGAATTGCGTTTAGAGCTTTACGAAAAAGTAAACAAACTGGGCATTGGAGCACAAGGTCTTGGTGGTTTAACCACTGTTTTAGACGTTAAGGTAGCCGATTACCCAACCCACGCGGCTAACAAGCCTGTGGCCATTATTCCTAACTGTGCCGCCACTCGTCATGCCCATTTTGAACTAGACGGTTCTGGCCCTGCTAAATTAGAAGCGCCAAAACTTGAAGACTGGCCTGAAATCACTTGGGAAGTAGGCGATAGTGTACGTCGCGTTGATTTAAACACCATCACTCGTGAAGAAATGAAAGAGTGGAAGCCTGGTGAAACCATCTTGCTAAACGGCAAGATGTTAACCGGTCGTGATGCGGCCCATAAGCGTATGGTGGATATGATCGAAAAAGGCGAAGAGCTGCCGGTGGATCTTAAAAACCGTTTCATCTATTACGTGGGCCCTGTTGATCCGGTACGTGAAGAAGTGGTTGGCCCTGCTGGCCCGACGACTGCAACCCGTATGGACAAGTTCACCCGTACCGTTTTAGAAAAAACAGGCCTAATGGGTATGATTGGTAAAGCCGAACGTGGTCAAATTGCCATCGATGCCATTAAAGACAACCAAGCGTCTTATTTAATGGCAGTAGGTGGTGCAGCTTATTTAGTATCACAAGCCATTAAGAACGCAGAAGTAGTTGGCTTTGCAGACCTAGGTATGGAAGCCATTTACGAATTCGACGTTGTGGATATGCCGGTAACGGTGGCCGTGGATGTGAACGGTACTTCTGTTCATAAAACTGGGCCGCAAGAGTGGTATGCAAAAATCAATGCTAAAGAAGTAAGCTAGTCTTACCCATGCTGCATTAATAAAAAGGGGCTTCGGCCCCTTTTTTATGGTTTATAAAAAAGGTAAGAACATGTTAAGTGATCAACACTGTGAGGTATGTCGTAAAGATTCTAAGCCTGTTACAGAGCAAGAGCTGGCGGTTTTTTTACAAGAGCACCCTCAGTGGCAGTGCCTTCAAGATGCAGGGGTTAACAAGTTACGCCGGGAGTATCAGTTTGATGATTATGCCCAAGG